>CALEIL010000564.1 GCA_937876435.1 uncultured Bacteroidota bacterium | reverse complement strand
AATATTATCGAACCACTGGATGCATCATCACAACCCTTGCGGGCCACCGTGGAGGAAAATTACCAACAAATTCTGAGCGATTTACAAACCGCGGCACCGCTGATTTCCAAATCGATCACCAACGGTTACCTGAATTACTACGCCAACATGGCCTTGCAAGCAAAGGTGAATCTTTATATGGGCAATGATGCACAAGCACTGACTGCCGCTGAAGAAATCATCAATTCCGGAGAATACGAACTTTACTCGAACGAGGGTTGGGTGGATTCCTGGACCCGGCAGTACGGATCGGAGTCGATATTTGAACTGGCGATTCTACCGACCGAAGGCGACTTGGGTACCTCCAGCCTGGGGTTCTACTTGAGAAGGAAAGCGCACGGTTCCAGCAGCGCGGCCGGTTGGTTTATGGCGAGCGATTATTTCCTGGAGCGCTTGGGCGAAGACCCTTCTGATGTGCGATGGGGCGTGATGAGCTACGACGAAGTGTCCGAAGATCACCTGGGAGCCAGCTACAAATACAGCGGTAGCGTGGACCTGGTTGGCGATGGAAAGAGTACCGGGACCGCGGTCAATATCAAGGTCATCCGGTTGTCAGAAATCTACCTGATCGCGGCGGAAGCTGCTTTGGAATCGGACAAGGCCCTGGCTGCGGAGTACCTCAATGCGATCCGTCAACGATCGCCAGGCTTGGAACCCGCCACCGAAAACACGATTTCAATCGATATGATCCTCGATGAACGTAGCAAAGAGTTGTTTACTGAGGGCCACCGGTTTTTTGATATGATGCGTCTGAATAAACCGATCACCTACAACGACGACCTCGCGGATGTACCGGTAGCGCACCGTGATAAAACCATTGACAGAAACTTTTACAAAACGCTGCTACCCATTTCTCAGGCAGAAATTAATGCCAATCCTGCGATTGGCGATCAACAAAATCCTGGATATTGAGCGTGATTCATCGGGGAATGTTGGAAATATGGAGGCATAGGGATGAGTGAATTTGTTGGGAAATAAGTGTTGTAATTGCATTATTGGGGCAAAAAGATTAAGACCTTTTAAATGCGACCTCAATTCAAATTCCGGTACTCATTGGGTGGAACACCTACTCTTTGCTTGAACAATCTGCTGAAATGCTGCGGATATTTAAATCCCAACTCATAAGCAATTTCACTGATAGTTTTGGTGCTATCATAAAACTTATCCTTGGCAATATCAATTATTTTGTTTTGGATGTATTCCTGAGCGGATTTTCCGGTTTCCTTTTTAATCAGATCGCCGAAGTAGTTCGACGATAAATGAAGCTCTTCCGCAAAATAGGCAACCGATGGCAAGCCAATACTTTTCGGCTTATCAGATGCGAAATAGCTGTTCAAGTGTTCTTCAAACTTTTCCAATATTCCCTTATTGACATTTTCGCGAGTGATAAACTGACGGTCGTAAAAACGTTCGCAGTAATTCAGGAATAGTTCAATATTGGATGCGATTAGTTTTTTACTGTGTTTGTCCACCGATTGGCTCAATTCGGTTTTAATCTTGGAAAAACAATCATGAACGATTTTTATTTCCCTTTCGGACAGGTGTAATGCTTCATTGGTGTTATAGCCGAAAAAACTATACTCATGCAGGATTTTGCCAAGCGTAGTCCCTTTTATCAGATCTGGATGAAACACTAATCCATGCCCCAAAGGCTGATACACATCTATTTTGTTTTCCACATCAATGACCTGACCAGGGGAAATGAATACCAATGTTCCTTCTTCGTAATCGTAATAATTGCATCCATATTTCAAATCTCCGCAATGCACCTGTTTTAGGAAAATGCAGTAAAGCCCAAAGGTCATCCGGGAGCCTGTTCTTTTTTTGGCTTTGGAAAAATCAATTATACTGACCAAAGGGTGCAATGTCTCATGATTATTGAATGCATTGTATTGACTTACCTTATCAAAATAATATGCCTGATCCATATGCTATCGCATTTTACTTATACAAAAATAGACAATATTATGTATCAGGAACCCTAACTGATTGCCAATCAGTAATATTGGTAGGAGAATCCGTAATTGATGTACGATTAGTTTCGCGATCAAATCGGATATTTGTACTACCGGAATTTCTGGAGATAGATCATATTTTTTGGAAAATATACTTATGGAAAATCATAATCCTGGCCACAATCAACTGAAAGTGTCAACTTTGGAAATGGGTTTGATGGGGCTCAGAAAAGTCTGGGTTTTAGTAATACCATCAATACTATGTGGAATAACTGTATGCCTTTTATCTTGTAGTGCAACAAACGAAACCAGCACCAATATGGTCATTAATGAACAAGGCAGTTTTATGGTGGGTGGAACAAAAACCACCCAGCCAGGTACATTTGATGTCAACAATGCATTGGACCCACAGGGACAAACTTTTCACGGGGACCACGCATATGTATTCTATCAGATTCCCGAAAACACGCACAAACTACCATTGGTATTCCTGCATGGAGCCGGACAATCCAAAAAAACGTGGGAAACGACCCCTGACGGACGGGATGGTTTTCAGAATATTTTTCTCCGGAGAAAGTTCTCTGTATATCTGCTTGACCAACCAAGACGTGGCGAAGCTGGTAGAAGCACCGTGGAATCAACCATCGAACCTACCGCGGATGAACAATTTTGGTTTACCCAATTCAGACTCGGAAATTATCCCGATTATTTCCCCAATGTCAGCTTCCCTAATGATATCGCTTCACTTGAACAGTTTTACAGACAAATGACTCCCAATACAGGTAGCTTTGATGCCGGTGTCATTTCAGACGCTGTCTCCGATCTATTCAGTAAGATAGGCGAAGGCATTCTGATCACCCATTCCCAGGGAGGCGGTCCGGGCTGGTTGACCGCAATGAAAAATCAAGGGGTTAAAGCGGTGGTGGCCTACGAGCCATATAGTAGTTTCCCATTTCCCAAGGGAGAATTACCCCACCCCATAAGCTCAACAGGACTTTTCGGTGCGTTAAGTGGTGTGGAAATACCCATGGTGGACTTCAAAAAACTAACACAGATACCGATCGTTGTTTATTACGGGGATAACATCGCTGAGGAACCAACCAATGTATGGAATGAAGACCATTGGCGTTCTGGACTTGAGATGGCAAGGCTCTGGGTAGCTGAGATTAATAAACACGGAGGCGACGCCATGGTGGTGCACTTACCGGAAGCCGGCATTGAAGGGAATACGCACTTTCCTTTTTCTGACCTGAATAATCAAGAAGTAGCAGATGAATTAAGCGGATGGTTAACCGATAAAGGATTGGATCAGTAATATTGGTAATCATTCCGTAATCTATATAATAAAAAATTAATGTCTTGTTCGGAAATTTGCATACATACAGATGATTATGATGAGGATTGTAGCAACCTGGTTAATGATATTGACATTCCTGTCAATGACTTTCCCTTTGAGAGTGGAACATTCATCTCGTGAAAAAGGTCAGGACAAGCAAGTGCTAATCGTTTATCTGTCCCGTACTAAGAATACCGAAGCGGTTGCTAAAATCATCCATAAAAAAGTAGGGGGTGATATGGTGGCATTGGAACTGGTATCGCCCTATCCCGAAAATTATCAGGGAATAGTGGCGCAGGTAGCTGAAGAAAATGAAACAGGCTTTCTGCCACCGTTAAAAACTGTCATTGACAACATCGGGAAATATGACATGATTTTTGTTGGTTTTCCAACCTGGGGAATGCAGTTGCCACCACCGATGAAAAGTTTTTTGAACGATTATGATCTAAGTGGAAAAACAGTAATACCCTTTAATACCAATGCGGGCTATGGTATAGGCAGAAGCTTTCGCACTGTGAAAGAATTATGTCCGAACAGTAAAGTACTTGAAGGCTATTCGACAAAAGGCGGTATAGAAAAGGATGGAACCTTATTCGTGATGGAGGGGGATAAAAAAAAACAGGTACAGAGTGAAATCCAAAACTGGTTAGAGAATATCGGCTTGATAAATTGATAAAATGGAGAAGAAATCCACTTGGACATAAAATAACTTACTATAAAATATAAAATTTATTGTCACATGAAAGCATTAATAATCGGTCTACTTTTATTTACGATGGTTGGACAATGGTCCTTTGCACAAGATTTACCAGCAGATCAGGTGATCATTGAACTCTCCAAATTGAAATGGCAATGGATGGCGGATAAAAACGTGGATTCCCTGGCTTCGCTCTTCCACGAAAAGGCAGAGTTTGTCCATATGGGAGGACATTGGGGAACTGACCGCGAACTTCAGGTGATCGAAACCGGAGGCATCTGGTACAAGAAGGCAGATATTCATGAAGTCTCCGTGAAAATAATTGACAATACGGCTATCCTATTAAATAGGATTACCTTATTGGCTGAGGTTGGCGGCAATGAAGTCACTAATCCATTTATTGTAACGGAGGTTTATGTGAAGATAAGCGGCACCTGGAAATTGGGATCGCTGTCATTTACCAAAACGATGGGTCCAGGCAGGTAAAAACAAATTGAACACACTTAAAGCATTGAAATATTTGCACAACCCATAAATAATAATACATATGAGAATATCAATTATCGGATTGCTTCTTGTGCTCAACAGCGCACAATGGTCTTTCTCGCAAAATTCTGCCACGGAGCAGGAAATCACGGATCTTTCGAAAATGAAATGGGAGTGGATGGCAGAGAAAAATGTGGACAAACTTACTGATTTGTTCCACGATAGGTCAAAATTTGTCCATATGAGTGGAAGCTGGAAAAAGGAAGAGGAACTTGATATCATCAAAACCGGAAGAATTTGGTACAAGAAGGCTGATGTTCACGATGTTGCGGTAGAAGTTTTTGACGACACTGCCATCCTGTGGAACCGCATTACTCTGCATGCCGTGGTACGAGGCAGTGAGGTGTCGAATGAATTTACGGTAACCGAAATCTACCAAAAACAAGAAGATGGCTGGAAATTGTTGGACTTGACATTTAGCAGTGTACGGGACACTCATCAAATAGAACATTAGTAGGACTGAAAAATGAAGTCCAGCTGGAAGAAATGCTGGAAAGATGCTTGAATTAGTGCGCAATGAAATAAATTAATACCATGCCATGTCTTGATCGTCGTCAACTTAAATGAAGCATCTTATGTCCTTGCATACTTATGCTCCGTTTTAAAAGTAATTGATGTTTACAATGGGGTTATTTTTTACCGTATCGAAGAAGCAGGACCGTATGATGTCCCGGCAATGAAATGAGCGAGACCAAAGATTTGGTAGACCTTTGATGAGAGAACCGAGGATACTTATACAAAAGCGGGCAGCATAGTCCATTACTACAGAAGGCTTTCGAGGATACCGTGTAAAAGACTCCGTCATAAGTTTTAAGGATATATCAAATAGAGCACTATTACACGGTTAATTGGTGGTACCAATTAGCTCACTTTGTTGGAGTATAAAAAATAACAGGAATGATCGTTCTTTTAAAGTCAGTTTTATTGGCTGTAACAGCAATTGCTACATTATGTAGTGATATCCATGTGAATGCGGAACAAGAATTAAATAGCAAGCAAAAGTCAATTGTGCGGATTGCTGCACTTACTGGCAAAGGTGATTTGGGTAAATTGAAAACCGAATTGAACGCAGGGCTTGATACAGGACTGACGATCAATCAGATCAAGGAAGTCATAGTCCATGTATATGCGTATGCCGGATTTCCGCGAAGCATCCGGGGATTGCAGACCTTTATGACCGTACTGGACGAACGCAAAGACCAGGGCATAAATGATGAATTGGGTGCTGAAGCATCACCGATAATAGACAAACGGAGCAAATATGACCGGGGCGTGGAGACCCTGTACGAACTGACTGGAGGAGAATGGGCTAACCCCCAATCAGGATATGGAGCCTTTTCTCCTGAAATCGACAGGTTTCTCAAAGAACATTTATTCACCGATATTTTTGAACGGGATGTGTTGAACTATGCCGAAAGGGAGCTGGTAACCGTATCAGTGCTCAGCAGTATCGGTGGTGTGGAGCCTATGCTGCGTTCGCATCTGAACATTTGCCTGAATGTGGGTTTCACACCATATCAACTACATCAATTCGTGGAACTTATCCAGGAGACAATCGGCAAAAAAGAAGGCAAAATTGCACAGTCGGTTTTGGAAGAAGTAGTAAATGCCAGAAAGTAAAATTTAAATTATTTAGAAATGAAAAATTTAGTATCAATCGTGGCACTATCGATGTCAATGACAACAATAGATATAGCGAATGGACAATCAACTCATAAAGAGTATCAACCTAATCCCTATTCATTGGTATACGAAGGAGCCATAACTCAAAACGAAGAAGGAAAAGTACACATACATCCAGTTCAATATATATTGAATGCCATTGAAATTGCGGCGAATGTTTATACACCGGCGGATTATGATCCATCGAAGAAATATCCGGCAGTAGCGGTAGCCCACCCCAACGGAGGTGTAAAGGAGCAGACCGCCGGACTTTATGCTCAGCGTCTGGCCGAAGCGGGTTATATAACGATTGTGGCTGATGCAGCGTATCAGGGGGGCAGTGGTGGAGAGCCACGACACACAGATAGACCCCAATACCGGACCGAAGATATTCACGGTATGGCTGACTATATCATCCGATATCCAGGTGTTGATGCAGATCGTCTCGGTATTCTCGGAATTTGCGGTGGCGGTGGTTATACTTTAAAAGCAGCCCAATCAGACAAACGCTTTAAAGCTGTGGCAACTCTAAGTATGTTCAATTCCGGAGAGGTAAGGCGTAACGGTTTTCAGAAATCTCAATTAAACAATATTGAGCAACGCCTACAACAAGCCTCGGATGCGCGTATACAGGAAGTCTCAGGTGGTGAGATTCTTTATTCTGGAGTAGCGAGCATAACAGATGAAGAAATCGCTAATACTCCAACCGATTTGTACCGTGAAGGGTACGAGTACTACTTCAGAACCCATTCACACCCCCATTCGACTTTTCTGTATACTACAGGCAGTCTGATGGATCTTATGACCTGGGACGCCAGCGACCAGATTGAATTAATCAACCAACCATTGCTAATGATGGCCGGAAGCAAAGCCGATACAAAATATATGACTGATGAAGCATTTGCCAAAGCATCCAAGGCAAAAAACAAAGAGTTATTTCTGATCGAAGGTGCTACGCATATACAGACCTATTGGAAAGAGGAGTATGTATCTCAGGTAGTAAATAAACTGGTGGATTTTTATAAAATCAATCTCTAAAAATAATGAATGATGAAGCATAGATATAAGTATATACTGCCCCTTGTAATGGTCTTTTTTATGGCTTGTAACAACGATCAAAAAATGGAAGATTCAAAACAACATACGGCAATTGTTTTTCCACAAGGTGAAAAAATCACTAATGAGAATTTTACAGGGACTGCCTACCTCCAAATACTGATCGATGCCGATAGTCTCAATTCCAATTCCGTAGGAAATGTAACTTTTGAACCCGGGGCTCGTAGCGATTGGCATTTGCATCCGGCAGGACAGATATTATTGGTAACCGACGGCATTGGTTACTATCAGGAGAAAGGTCAAGCCAAGAAAATACTTCGTAAAGGTGAGGCAATAAAATGTCCACCCAATGTTCCACATTGGCATGGAGCAGGCCCGGACGAGAAATTTATTCAAATTGCCATCACAGGGCGACAAAATGGGCCGACGGAATGGCTGGAGGCTGTGACCGATGAGGAATACAATAAATAAAGATCGATCTGAAAATGTATTTTATTGGATATAATTTTTTCATAGAAACTACCAGTTAGTTCCTGCCCGAGAGGAACCTCGGGAGGAGTTCCTTCATTCTTTCTATCGGCCTGAAGCAGGAGCTTCAGGATTCCCAGAGGAAGGTCCTGCTTCCTTCATTCATTCTATCACCCTGAAGCTGGAACTTCTGGATTCTCAGGGAAGCCCTTCTAATTTTTTCTTTAAAAAGGTAATTTAACATTTAACCTTTGGGGGATGTGGTGTTTAGATGTGCCTTTAAGTTGTGAACCCATTGGACAGGTTCTTTCATAGCATACGGAACCGTAAAAAATTTGGATATGAAAGAACAGAACCAATGTGAATTATACAACTGTTGAGAAAAGAATGAGTACACAAAATCTGAAAGAATTGGTCGAAAAAATCACCGCAGGGGTGGCTACCGATGCGGAGATAATGCAGTTTAACCAGTGGTACGAGTCTTTTCAGGAAGAAGGAAGCGAGTGGCCAGAATCTGAACTCGCTGAGAAAACGAAGATTGAAGCTGCCTTGCTTCGGTCCATCGATTTACAAATTAATTCCAAAAACGCAGCCAATAAAGCAACGCCTTTTTACTTCGTGCACCGTATAGCTGCAGCAGCGATCGTCCTTCTAATAGTTTGTGGTGGCATTTATTGGTTTGCTACTGGTGGTGGAAAACCCACCGACGGCCATTCCCTGGTCATTGCCAATGACCTTGCACCAGGCATGGAAAAAGCGGTTTTGACCCTGGGGGATGGCAGCCAGATTATCCTGGATGAAGTGAACAAAGGCCTGCTAGCCCGGGAAGGCCACACCTCTGTGAATAAAACCGACGATGGACTGGTCGCATATCTGGCCCCCGGAGACAAGGAATCAATGGGAGGACAGGATGCCGTGGTGTTCAATACCATCACCACACCCAGAGGGGGCAAATACAAAGTCATATTACCCGACCAGACAGAGGTTTGGCTCAACGCGATGTCCTCTATCCATTTTCCTACCAGGTTCTCGGCTCAATCCAGAGAGGTGGACATTACCGGTGAGGTGTATTTTAACGTCACCAGAAATGAAGAACAGCCATTCAGGGTTCGATCCGGGAATCAGATCATCCGGGTTTTGGGGACCGAATTCAACGTAAAGGCTTACCCCGATGAAGAAGATATACGCACCACCCTGGTCGAAGGATCCGTCGTAGTCGAAACAGAAGGAGCGGAATTTACGATCGAGCCGGGACAACAGGTGATCAATCACCGAACTTCGGACATCGTCGTGGAAGAAGTGGATACGGCCCAGGTAACCGCCTGGAAGCAAGGCCTGTTCCAGTTTTGGAATACCGGTCTGGAAGAAATTATGCGTCAATTGTCCCGATGGTATGACGTAGAGGTGACCTATCTCAACGAGAATAAGGATGTGGCATTTACCGGATTTATTTCCCGGGATGTGACTATTTCAAGCGTGCTGCTTATGCTGGAGGAAACGGGAGACATCAAATTTGGTCTGGAAGACAGACGGGTTGTGGTCAGAACAGAAACTAATAAAAATGATAAATAATTACTCCGCAGATATCGATTGTGTGACACTCGACGACCGGGGAAAACTGGAAAATTCCTTAAGACAGACAGGAAATCCAGCCATTGAAAAGGAAATAAGTAAAAAACCGCTTTAGGCCCCATCGAAAGGAGGTGGCAGTTCTAACGATCGGACCTGCAGCGGCATTACATAAAACAAACGATTCGAAGTCGTTCATTTAACATCTAAAGCTTGTAAAAATATGAAAAATATTTTACGCTCATGGTATGAACCGGGCAGAAATGTTTGGTATACCTTTACCAGGGAAATCTGGCATTCAAAATTCGGAAGGATTATGAAACTCGTAACGGTCATTATGCTGGCTTTGTGTGTGCATCTCAGCGCTACCAATGCGGATGCACAGCTGGTGACTCTGCACGAACAGGACAGCGAACTGGGCCAGGTATTTCTCAAAATCCGCAAACAGACGGGTTTCAATTTCCTTTTCAACACCCAGATTCTCCAACTGGCACATCCCGTCACGGTTTCCATTGAAAAATTGCCATTGGATAAGGCCCTGGATGCCATCTTTGAGGAACAACCCCTCACGTATTCGATCATTGACAGAACGATCGTGATTAAGGTGGCAGCGTACAAGACGGAGACCATGAACACTTTGTCATCCCCGGTACTGGAAGACTATCTTCTGGAACAGAACCACGATTATATGGCGATCGTGGAAGGGATAGTCACCGACCCCTCAGGAGAACCGCTGATCGGGGTCAATATCCAGGTCAAAGGGACTACGAGAGGAAGTACCACCAATTTTGAAGGGATGTATTCGATCGAGGCCGAGTTGCAGGATACCCTGGTGTTTTCATACATCGGGTACCACCGGCTGGTAGTTCCGATCAACGGGCAGGTTCATATCGATGTGATCATGGAGTCGGAGTTGACCGAGCTCGAAGAATTGGTCGTAGTAGGATACGGGGTACAGAAAAAAGGAAATCTGACCGGTTCGGTAACCAATGTCAACGTAAAGGCGCTCGAAAGCAGACCCAGCGCAGATCTCGGCCGCGGGCTGCAAGGCCTCGTCCCAGGTCTGTCGGTTCGTATTCCCTCCGGAGAAGTAGGTTCCGATCCACTAATGAGGATCCGGGGTTTTATAGGCTCTATTCAGGGATCCAGCCAACCCCTTATCCTGGTGGATAATGTCGAAATCCCGAGTATTCAGATGATCAATCCCAACGATGTAGAAAGTATTACCGTATTGAAAGACGCCGCTTCCAGTTCGATCTATGGTTCCAAAGCCGCTTTTGGGGTAATCCTGATCACGACTAAGAAAGGATCAGATACCGAAGGCGTCAATCTGACTTATTCCAACAACCTCTCCTGGCAAAACCCCTTCAAGGAAATTGAACTGGCCGGCGTAGATGGACTCCAGTACACCCTGGACGCACACAAAAATCAAAAGGCCAGCGGACCAGCCGGAGGATTCTGGCGGGTGAACGATGAGAGCATGGCCAAAATCCGCGAATGGCAAGAAAAATACGGTGAGTCCATCGATCAGGACGATCCCATGGTGTACGGACGGGACTGGATATTTGACGGAACCGATAAATATGGCTATAGAATCTATGATCCCGTAGAAGCCATGGTCAAAAAGAACGCGTTTACGCAAAATCACAATTTGTCTATGAATGGCCGGACGAACGCTACCACTTACAATGCCAGCGTGGGATTTCTCGGTCAGCAAGGGATGATGGAACCCGCCGAACACGATGATTTCAAGAGAATTACGGGCAGTCTGGGGGTGTCCACTGCGATCAACGACCTGATCACGATCAGAGGAAGTATTTTGTATTCAGATCGTACAAAACGCTACCCCAATTCCACCAATGCGGCTGGATTTGCGGCCGATCCCTGGTTGTACCTGTACCGCTGGAGCCTGCTTTTCCCCACGGGAGTGCTGGAACACGGAGAGGAAATCAGAGACCCGTACTGGGATACCAAAAATTCACATACCGCCGTCCAGGGTAACAAATATACCAACCTCAATTTTGGAACGACGATTGATCTCAGCGATCACTGGAATATTTTAGCTGATTATACCTATGATACGAGACTGGATCAGCACAATTCATCGCTTCCTTCCATCACCGCCCGGGAACCCTGGTACACCCCGGTGGCATACCGGGACGAAAATGGGAACCAGGTTTATGTGGACGAGAATGGAAATGAGACGGACACAGGAGGACAGCCGGCTTACCGCCTCCCATTGGTGAATTATGTGGGTAAAAATCAAAGCTATATTTACCAATCCACCCTTCAGGCTCAGCGACACACCGTCAACGCTTACAGCACGTACCTGCTGGACCTATCCGGGAGTAATCATTTCAAATTTACGCTGGGGACCAATATGGTAGCGAATAAATGGGAGAGTCACTGGGGCAGAAAGACCGAATTGATCAACAATGATAACGCTCAATACGATTTTGCAGTGGGCACCGAAACCACTGGCGGAGGAACCAACTGGGATTCTCAATTGGGGTATTTCGGGCGGATCAATTACAATTTTGCGGATAAATACCTACTCGAAGGAAATCTTCGCTACGACGGGACGTCCAAGTTCCCCTCCGAGTTGCAGTGGCGGTGGTTCCCTTCCTTTTCAGCAGGATGGGTGCTGAGCAATGAGAACTTCATGAGTGGGATCGAGAGCGTTTTGAGTTTTGCCAAGTTCCGGGGATCGTGGGGTTCTATTGGGGATCAATCCGTACCCAACGACCTGTATATTTCATCGTTGGGAATCGATAAAAATACGTGGTTGTCCAGTTCCGGGGTGCAATTCTTTCAATTGGGTACGCCCAATTCGATCTCCGCAGGGATCACCTGGCAGGATATCACCACGCTCAATCTGGGAACGGATCTAAGATTTTTTGACAACAGATTTGGGCTGGTTTTTGACTGGTTCGAACGCAATACCGAGAATATGATTATCGCGGGTAATGCATTACCCGCCACGTATGGATCTTCCGCCCCTCAGGGAAATTTTGGAAATTTGAGAACTCGTGGATGGGAGGCGGCACTCGATTTCAATCATCGGTTCCGGAATGGACTGGGCATCAGCTTGAGCGGTAATCTGTCCAACGCCATCACGGATATCACAAAAGCGGCGGATTGGAATATTCCTTATGAGAACCGGATCATCGACAGTACATTTACGACTGGCAAACGGTACGGTGATATCTATGGATATGTGACCGATCGGTTGTATCAGGAAGAAGACTTTGTGTACGATGAGGACGGGGATTTTGTCCAGGAAACCATCGTATGGGAAGGAACCGGGAAAGTGACCAACAAACAGGCTGGTGAAAACCCCGTCTATCAAACCAATTTTGAGGACGGAAATCAAATCCTGCTGATCAGCCCCGGT
Source organism: uncultured Bacteroidota bacterium (assembly GCA_937876435.1). Taxonomy (GTDB): domain Bacteria; phylum Bacteroidota; class Bacteroidia; order Chitinophagales; family Saprospiraceae; genus Membranihabitans. The sequence continues at coordinate 19,743 of CALEIL010000564.1, read as the reverse complement.
GATGTGAAGTTCGTCGATGTGGATGGCGACGGGTATATCACGAGAGGCAAGGGCACTTTTGGTGATCCCGGCGATCGGGTGGTTATCGGGAATGAACTTCCTCAATACGAATACGGAATGAGGATCGCTCTGGACTATAAGTCCTTTGATTTTTCAGTGATCGGACAGGGCGTCGGTAAGCGAAAAATATGGGGATCAGGCCAATTGGCGATTCCGGGGTTCTTCGCCAAAGAAGGTGCCATGCCCCAGGCGATTGCCAGCGATTACTGGACCCCTGAGAATACCGATGCATTTTATCCCCGGGCCTGGAATCTCAATGGGGCCAATTCGGGCTTCGTGATGCAACCGCAGAGCCGTTATTTGCTCGATATGTCCTATTTCCGAATCAAAAATATCACCCTGGGTTACAATGTTCCTCCGAGAGCTCTGAGTGGTATCAATATTGACCAGGCTCGCATCTATGTGTCATTTGAAAATATGTTCACTTTTGATAAACTAAGGGGTTTGCCCATCGATCCGGAGGCGATCTCGGGTTATTCATCCCTGGCCGGAAACTACAACCTGGGCCGGACTGGTACTTCCAATCCGACGTTTAAAATAGCCTCCGTGGGTCTCAATATTACACTTTAAAAATTTTATGCCATGAATTATATATATTCATTCCTGAGTGCGTGGATGGTTTTGATGATAGTGGGTTGTGAAGACTTTCTTGATCGACCCCCACTGACCGAATTGAACGATGAAACAGCGTGGACTACCGAGGAAAATGTCCGGTTGTACGCGAATAAATACTACACCTCCTTTTTCCCGGGCTATGGTATCAATTTTAATTATTCTGGTTCAGCCCTGATGGGGTATCAGTTTAGCGATGACGTATTTCTGTGGGGGAATCAGGGAAATTTTGGCAGATCTGTGCCCAACAGTCAAGTTTGGAGTATGTCACTTATGCGGTCCATCAACATCATGATCGACCGAATCCAGACCCGGATGCAGGATGTATTGTCTGAAGATGCCTACAACCATTGGATGGGGATCGGCCGGTTTTTCCGAGGGCTGGAATACGCATATCTGGTCAGGGTTTATGGGGATGTGCCGTATTATGACCACGTAGTCAGCGATATCGATCTCGATGATTTGTACAAACCGCGTACTCCTCGTAATCAGGTCATGGACGCGGTGTACGACGATCTAAAATTTGCGATGGAAAATGTGCGGTTGAACGACGGAGATCAACAGGTCAACCGGTACGTGGTGGCGGCGTTCACCTCCCGCACTGCACTGCAGGAAGCTTCGTGGCAGAGGTATTACTACGGAGATACAGAACGGGCTAAAAAGTTTTTTCAACTGGCTGTGGAAGCGGCGGAACTGGTGATCAACAGCGGTCTTTATGATATCGTAACCGATTTCAGGACTCTTTTTACGTCCAATAATCTCGCCGGGAATAAGGATGTGATATTGTACAGGCATTACGATGCTTCTGTAAGCGTATTACACGCCGTCGCCACCAACAATAATCTGTCGGAATCCGTAGGTTTTGGACCAACTTCTGATCTCATCAAATCCTTTATTTGTACCGATGGAAATGCGTGGCAAAATTCTACCTATCCCAACGCCGAAGACTTTACCCTGGACTCCATGATCCAAACCAGGGATTCCCGGTTGGAAGCCACGTTTTATGACAAACCCACTAACAAGAACAGAGCAGCCTATTGGTATATCAACAAATTTTTACCCCGCGAGGTAGCAGAAATAGTGGAAGGAGGTAATCCCCCGCCGTCCGACTTTACCAGCAACAAGAATCAAATCGACTATCCGGTTTTCCGATATTCGGAGGCGTTGTTAAACTGGATAGAAGCGAAGGCTGAACTCGCGGACCTGGGGGCAGGATCTGTAAGTCAGGGCGATCTGGACCAATCGGTCAATACGATCCGCAACCGTCCATTGGCTCCGGAAGCCGTAGCCAAAGGAGTTGGGCTCACGGCTCCCCTGGAAATCGGAAATTTGCCCGATGATCCGGCCCGGGATGCCGATGTTTCCCCATTACTTTGGGAAATCCGACGCGAACGACGAATGGAATTTGCCTTCGAATACGGTCGTTTGGATGACCTGAAAAGGTGGAGCAAACTGGAATATATGGATACCGATGTGAATCCCGATCTTCTTTCAGGTGGATGGGTGAATTTTCCCGCTGAATTACCTTCCGAATTGACCAGTGGTAAAATTGGTCAGATTGCCGTCGTCAATAAGGATGGAGAAGTGACCGAATACAATGGATCCAATGGGGAAGAGATGAAGGGATTCTACCGATCGACCGATACGGGAGATCGACTGCCATTCCTCAATGTCCCCAATGTGAATCCTTACCTGAGTCCGGTCGGCAAAGTGGAGATCGATGATTACGCCAGCAAGGGTTACAATCTGGAACAGACAGAAGGCTGGCCTCAAAATTAAGATATGATTGTTGAATTCTTCAAGAATAAAATATAAAAAATGAATAGCGCTATATCCAAATATTGGTTCCTTATTCCGGCCATCGTCGTATTGGTTGGGTTGTTTTCGTGCGAGGAGGATTTGCCTGTCAATATAGAATCTGACGATGGAGTCCAGTTGATGTCCATCAAAATAGTCAACGCCGGAGGGGATGGCGGTCAGGTAGTACAAGGAGTAGTCGATGAAGTGAACAAGACCGTTTCTTTTCCCAGGCTGGATACGTTGACGGATTTCTCCAACCTGCGTTTTGAAGCGGAAATGTCACCAGGTGCCACGCTCGACCAGGAATCCTATGATGTGGGGTTTGAAGACGGACAGGCTTCCAGGACCATCGTAGTGAAAGTGGTCAACAATAAAAGATTTCGGGAATACCTGGTGACGCTTCGATTGCTCGTGCCGGTATACGGGGCTGATTTCAACGAACCGGAAATATACGACAACACCAACAACGACCTGGGGAATCCGGTGTATCCCACCTTTGTATCGCTGCTGACGAGGGGAACTGGATTTGACGGAGAGCACGTACTCATCGTGACCCGGGCTGAGGGTGGATCCCATCTGCTGAGTGTCGATGATTTGCGCCAAAACAAGGTGGAACCCATTCCGCTCAATATGACCGGTGTGGCCGGTGGTACCTTTCCCATCAACGTGGGCGCTCAGGTGAACGGCCATACCTACATCGCCAGTTTGTCCGGCAGCCACGCTTCGCCTTTCCGCATTTACCATTGGACCGATCCTTCAGCTGAGCCCGAAGTAGTGGCAGATATACTAACCGGCGACATCCCCGACGTAGGAAGCCGACATGGGGATAATATGTCGGTGAACCTGGACGAGGATGGGAATGGATATATGTATTTTGGGGACAACGCGGTAACCACTATTCTGAGACTTACGGTCACGGGTTATACCACGATTTCGGATCCGGTGGTTTTGGCCAACGCACCAGGTTCGTCATTTGTAATGTCGTTTAATCAGATCGGTCAGTCCAGCAATTATTTATTTACTGGATATGAAGCACCTTTGCGGGTGGCCAACGAATCCGGCGTGATCTCCTACCAGTTGAACAACGACGCCATTCCGCTGAGAAGTAGCGATGCCCGGATTGTGAATTTCAATGGTGAAAGATACCTGATCACGACGACAGCCGCGAGAAGCGGCTCCGACGCGGTGGTGATGTACATATACGATATCACCAAGGGCATTGATGCGGTCGAGGCTCTGAAGCTTTTCAACGAACGCGCGGACAAATCAGCCGTTTTCCAGTACTCCATGCTGGGCCCGACCAATGCAGCTCCCGGAACTCAGACGGGGTGGCATATCACCAAAGATGTTGAAGGGAAGGATGAAACGCTGACGATATATGCTGCCTCTGCCGATGCCGGGTTTGTAATTATCGATTTTCCGGTCAAGAAAAGCGATTGAGCCCATTCAAAACGGGTATTTTGGTTAAACTAAAGGCCCATTGGTTATGAAAAATTTCCTATGATTCGAAATTTCATCCGATTCGGTGTTCTGACCCTGGTGCTGGGCTTCCTGGCGTCGTGTTCCAAGGAGGATATCGAACCCGATCCCATGCCACCAGATGAAGAGGAAGTGCCTTTGAAATTTCCCAAAAAAGAAATGCGGGGGGTGTGGATGGCCACGGTGTGGGGATTGGACTGGCCACAGGGCATGTACGATGAAGAAAGCCAGAAAAAATTATACACTGATTACCTGGATCTGTTCCAGTCGTTGAACATCAACGCCATTTTCTTCCAGGTGAAAGGGATGGGCGACGCCTTTTACGATTCGCCGTACGAAGACTGGAGCCAGAATATTACGGGCACGCGCGGTCAGGATCCCGGTTACGACGTCCTGGAATTTCTGATATCGGAAGCGCAGGCGCGCCACATCCAGTTTCACGCCTGGCTCAACCCTTACCGGATCGCTACCCGGGCCGGAGCGGGCACCGCGTATCCGGCGCTGCATCCTTCCGTAGACCCCGATTGGGTGGTCAACCATGAAAAAATTCAGATATACAATCCCGCATTACCCGAAGTGAGGCAAAGATTGGTGGATATCGTCAAGGATTTGATCACGAAATACGACGTGGATGGCGTGCATTTTGACGACTACTTTTACCCTTCGCCTACCGCAGCGGGACAGATGATATCGGATCAGGGAGATTATGAGCAATACGGGCAGGATTATCCCTCGATCCAAGACTTTCGGCGGGCGAATGTGGACAGGGCGATAGAAAGGGTTTATAAAGCCATCGTGGAGACCAGACCCGAAGTGGTGTTTTCGATATCTCCGGCCCCATCGCACGATTACAATTACGGGACCCTTTTTGCTGACGTCCGCAAGTGGTGTCAGGAAGGCTGGGTGGATCTGGTCATTCCCCAGCTTTACCAGGAAATCGGCAATCCCTACAACGATTTTCAGAACAATCTCAACTGGTGGTCCCAGTATCACTACGAAGCGGCCCTGATGGTGGGCCACGGCTTTTATAAATTTGGAGATGCTAACTCCCCGGCGGCTTTCCATTCCACACGCGAATTGGCTGACCAGTTCGCCATGACACGGCGAAATGAAAAAGTGGTGGGGAATGTGCTGTACAGCGCACAGTATATCCCGCTCAACCGGATCGGAATTACCGATCGATTGGAGGACTTGTATCAGCGCCCGGCTCTGATTCCACCACTGGGACGAAGTGTCCTGGATCCTCCGGCCGGCCCATCCGATGTCCGGGCTGAAGGAGACAAGTTGAAGTGGTCCGTATCGGGGGATGAGCGATCGGTCGTATATTATTTCGCGGACCGGGAAGAAGAAGGTGTGATCCTGGCCATCACGGATCACCTCGAATGGCCCGCCACCGATCCGGGCTATTATGTCGTCTCCACGATCAATGCCGACAACACGGAAAGCCCGCCATCAGTACTTGTGAGGAAGGAGTAGACCTGGGGCGCGGGAGCCCTGGGACGCGGGAGCTCCCGCTCCCGCAAAATAAGAAGAAAAACCATTGGGTATAGTTATAGAATAGAGCGCGGATGACGCTGATCTTTATGATTATCGCTTAAGTCGAATTACAGGTTTAAGTCACGATATATACAAAATCGTTCCATCAGTGAAATTTACGGGTAGGTAACACAGGCTTCCCGGGCGGATTTGACATTCCAGGAGGAAAGTTATATCCTTCCTGCTCCCAACACTAGAAGTCCTTAACCATTCCATACGTTGATTGATTAATTATGAGATAATTGGAATGAACAAACATATCACTTAGCTGATTCAAATAATATTTGGATAATTTGTAATTCATAAGTAATTCCCATACCGTAAGTATTTTGGGTATATTAAATGTTGTGCAAATCGAAAAAATATCTTTTTAGGTTGTGGATTTAAAAATTATTCCTTAACTTGTCCATTGTGGAATCATTATAGATTGGATTATTCTGTATTATATTTATTAAGGTCGGTGGAGTGAATATAATGATATGGAAATTTCCTAATTTATAAAATAATAAATTCTTTAACCCTATTAAATATGTAGTATGAAAAAAATTGAACTACTATTGATTTTCCTGATTTGCGGGGGGGGGGTAGTATTGCCTCTGGCATCAGGACAAAATGAAAGTCAGCCGTATAACTTTCCCATCGGGCCGGGAACGGAGGAATGGGCTGCCCTCGAATCCTACGAAGCCCGGTTGGATGCCTACAACATTCCGGATTCCATTCTGGAGGTCATGACAACAGCCGATCTGGTGGAGACCTGTCTGCATTATCCTGAATTCCGTCTGATCATGACCCACAATAGTCTACAACAAGGTTATGATTATCTGAGAAGCATTTTCAATGGATTTGTTGAACTGGAACAGCGGCCAGATGCTGGGGCTGAGTTGATAAGTGTGTATTTAGAGAACAACCCTCGTGATATTAATATGATTTCTGGTATTCTGAACAAAGGTCGGTTTTCATTTGACATGAAGTTTGTTGAGGTGTTATTATCGCAAAAGGTGATTCAACGATCACTATCTTTGAATGATAGATTAGATTTAACCGCGAAAGCTATCAGTAATTATGAAACCATCAAAGAAATGCCTGCGGAATACGGAACATTTGGTTTGGTTACACCAACCCTTTTATTAGGCCGCATTATGGATGTGGACAAATACTTCCTATTCACAAAGTTGAAATCTGATAATAACTTAATTTCGACCTTTATCGAGCATTCACAACCAGCGGACGTATCTCAGTTTGACGCGATTGTATCTATCGCACGCGAATACCTTAAATACTTGAAAAATGAATAGACGGCTACTTTTTATCATATTTGTGGCCTTGTCACTTCATTCCTGTCAGGAGCTTCATCCGGTATGCAGCATACTCAAGGATGGGGTCTATCCTTTCCCGGAATTACCCAAAGGTCATGGTTTGAGTATGGAAGACCGGACGCGCTTTTTAGATTTACCGAAACCGGTCTGTCAATGCCTCTCCACAGAAGGACTGATCGAAACCTGTCTGAATTATCCTGAACTTCGCTTGATAATGGCAGGTGCCAATCCGCAATCCGGATATAATCTGCTGGTAAAAGAACGATTTCTCGGTATTCGGGAACTGGAAAAACGACCCGATCGTGGAAGCGCACTATTGAAAAAATACCAATCGATGGATCCATTGGGATTTGACCCGGATTGGGATACTTTGACAATTGGACGTTATAACTTCAATATTTATTTCACTGAAATTATATTTAGCCAATACATAAATCTACAACCCTTAGCAGAATTAGAAAAAATTGAACTTCTGGAGAATGCTATCAGTATTTATGAAATGAGAAGAAGTGAGTATTCGTATTTCCATCTTTGGGGTTTAGAGGTTACTGCTACACTACTAGGAAGATTAATGATTCTGAATGATTTTCAACCGATGAAAAACGCCTACGCAGCGGATTATTGGGTACGTGAGTTAATCGATTTTTACGGACCCACAAAATTTGAAGTGGTCGAGTTGATTTATGAACTATCAAAACAATATCTAGAACAAATAAAAAAATAAACATCATGAAATCTATTCTGACAATAATTATAATGATCTTGTTTTCCAATCTTTCCTGGTCCCAGACATACACTACCATCTACACGCCAACAAATGTCAGTATTGAAGCCATTATTTTACCGGAATTTTCTCCAATTGATTTGGCCACAGTTGAAGCAATTGCCGCCGATTGGATAGACGATCATAATTCCGATGCGGTACGCGTTGCACCTGCGTCAGCAATATATAATTGCCATGGCTTTGCCTGGCATCATTCGGATGGAGGTGGTGCTTTGTGGGTAAACCAGCTTACGCAGTCAAGCCAGCCCAATATCTCCAAATACTGGTCGGGATCCACTTCTACATATCAGTCCACCACAGCGCAGAAAGCCAACAAGATTTTTTATCCGAACGGGGATCATTCAGCCATTGCGATCAGTTCGACGCTGTACGAATCCAAATGGGGTAACTGGCCACGCTATCGGCATGCCCCTACGGACTGTCCTTACAACTCTTCCGGATTGCAATACTATCATATCCCTGTTAGTGGGGATGGACTGATCTGTTCGTCCGAAGGGTATTCTACGCTCAGTATTTCCGGTGCTACCTACGACTGGGACTGGAATACGATTTCCGTTAGCGGGAGCGGCTCTTCCGTGACGGCTTCCACATCGCAGGACTATACCACAGGCTGGATCGAAGCGGAAATATCCAGCCCGTATTCAGGTACCACAGTGGAAACCGAACGCAAGACGATGTACCTCGGAAAACAAATGCCGGGTTCCATTGGAATTCAGATGGATGTGCCACCCAATAGGTTGACTGCCTCCATCAGTGAGGTGCCCACAGCATCGAGTTACAATTGGTACAAGGACGGTGTAATGGAAAGCGGACATATCCATGTTGAAATAATTAACCGAAATAGCCCCTATTGTGGAAACACATACCTGATCCAGGTAGAAGCTGTGAATGCCTGTGGCACTTCCAATAAGAAAAGTAAAATGCCATCGGAGCCTTCCTGTTTCAGTATAGAGACATTTCCCAATCCCACCTCTGATTATGTGGAAGTCCGGTTGTTGGATCATGCCGTGATTGAAGGGTATGGGAGCCCTGCTTCTATCGGAATTGATCAGGCGGGTGGCAGCAATTTCAAATCCCTGCTCACGGATTTGTCCGGCCGGGTGGTTTATTCTGGGGAGCATTCGTCCCCGGTTTTTACGCTGCCTCTCACAGACGTGCGTGATGGTACTTACATCCTGAGTGTAACAGCACTGGACGGTACGGTGACAAATGAGAGGATAATTGTGAACCATTGATGGTATAGGTAAAGAAAGGATATTCCTGGTGTGTTCCTGGGAACGCGGGAGCTCCTGCTCCCGTAAAATGATATACTGATTTCCGCTCACACTCAGAGAGAATATTGGTCCGGTGGAAAACATTGGAGTGAGGTGCTTAAAGTCGTTGCGTCGGTACAGAAATCGGCCAAACCTGCCCGCCACAACCACCATTATCGGTGACAGCCGAAGAAGGCAGACGGGATCAAGCGTGCTGGGTATTAAGGCGGGTTTAAAAAATTTGTATCAATTTAATTTACAAGTTCATATTCATTGATAAGAAGTTCAACTGGTATTCCTAGCCTCTTGTTGATATTTCGGATCATATTCAATGTCAGCCGCCTTTTCTTATTAAGAACTTCAGATGCCTTGGATTTTCCTCCAACAATCTCCGCCAGATCTTTACTCTTTAAATTATTTTGTTCCATTCTAAACTTAATTACTTCGATTGGATCAGGATCAGCGAACACGTCTTCACTTTCTTCCTCATATTTTTCGATAAGCATCACAAGGAGTTCTGCCTCCTTAAATGTGAGGTCCATCGGTTTTGAATCAAATATTTCTTCCAGCCGGGTTAGGGCGGATTGATATTCAGTTTCAGTTTTTATAATTGTCCAGTTCATTGTTAAATTTTTAATGGGTTAACCTCATTATATTCGCTGTGTGTCCCTATAAATCTTACCCACACTGTCTGTAGTGCAAAACTAATTTTCACTACAAGTCGATAATTATTCCCCTTAATGTTAAATATATACCGATTCGCTCCGATTGACCTGCTATTAGGAAAAAAGCTAATAAGTTCATGGGACGATCTGAAGTTGGACGTTTTAAATTCCTTATACCAGCCAAGTAATTGTTGTTCGTAATCCGGATGGATTTCCCAAAATTCCCTTAGAGTGCTCTTAGAAAGTACTCTCATAGAACAAAGATACTACATTTATTCTGTTTTTGGGAACTATTAAAGCACATTGTGGCATCTGCAGCTCGTTATTTACCACTCAATTCCTCTGAGACAATAGCCAAACTAATCACCTCCAATTGGGAGATTATCTGAAGTAGTTAAATTTGTGTCGTAGAAGGCTTTCGTGAAATTTCGTGTGTTTGTGATTTCGTGGCAAAAATTTATTTAGTATACTAGCAGACTAAAAAACATCGTCATGAAAAAAGCAAAGAAAACCATACTAATTACAGGTGCCACCTCAGGGATTGGTCGGGCTACGGCTATAGTCTTGGCTGAGGAAGGCTATGATCTCATTTTGACCGGACGCAGGGAAGATAGATTGGAACAACTGGAAGTTGAATTATCCCAAAACAATCCGAAAATCAACATTCGGACATTGACCTTTGATGTTCGTAATCAACCTGAAGTGGAGCATGCGCTCACTTCGCTCCAATCCCAGAATATCGATGTCCTCATCAACAACGCTGGACTGGCCAAAGGGTTTTCAGAGATACACGAAGGCAATCTGGAACACTGGGAGCAGATGATCGACACCAATATCAAGGGGTTGCTGTACGTATCCAAAATCATTTCCGGATGGATGGTTGAGCGGGAGAAAGGCCAGATCATCAATGTGTGTTCGGTAGCCGGGAAACAACCCTATCCACGAGGGAATGTGTATTGCGCCACCAAGCACGCGGTAGACGCCCTGACCCATACCATGCGGATCGACCTGCACAAATACGGGATCCGGGTGGGGCAGGTGTCACCATCCCATGTAGAAGAAACCGAGTTCGCCGAGGTACGATTTGATGACAAAGAACGCGGGGCGGAGGTGTATGACAATTTTCAACCTCTGAAAAGCAGCGATGTGGCCGAAATCATTGCCTTTATGATCAGCCGTCCTGCACACGTGAATATTGAGGACGTGGACGTGTTTGGCAGCCAACAGGCCACCGCCACCATCGTGGACCGATCGGGGCGGGATAGATTTGTGGATTAGGCAGGGTAAAGGCCAGTGGGGAATGGACCTGTCTGCGTACCGATCCCGGTGGTATAGAAGAGATGATTGGTCAAAGTACTGCGTTATCATACTTTTTCGGATTGATGTTCACCAAGAGCCATGATTAAAACCAGAGGAGAAGAAATCCCTGAGCCTATATAGTTTTTACTTTATTTGTATATTACTCCATAAAATACACCGACATGACGACAAATCGACGATCTTTTTTTAAGAAAACAGGCCTGGGAATTACCGCTCTGGCCACGACTCCATTGCTCGGAAAAGCAAGCGCACTGGAGAACAAAATCGAATCCGCTCCCCGGAAAATATCCTATGAACTGGGGATGGCGGGTTATACCTTTGTCAAATTTCCCCTGGAAGACGCGTTACGAATGACTCAGCGCGTGGGAATCAAGCATCTGTGCATCAAGGACTTTCATTTACCTATGGATAGTAGCGAAAAGGATATCGAGCAATTTCACCAGAAATGCGCGGATTACGGGATCAAGGGATACGCGGTAGGTCCCATCTATATGCGCAATGCAGACCAGGTCAATCAGGCTTTTGAATACGCCAAAAGGGTGGGGGTCCGGATGATTATCGGCGTACCCAATTATGATATGTTGCCACTGGTGGATGAAAAGGTAAAGGAATACGATTTTCGGTATGCCATTCACAACCATGGTCCAGGTGATGAATTGTATCCCATTCCATCCGTAATCTATGAAAAGGTCAAAAATTTGGATCGGCGCATCGGTATGTGCCACGACGTAGGACACACATGGCGGTATGGATACGATCCCGTGCAGATGACGCTGGAATACGGGGACCGAATCTACGATATGCACATTAAAGACGTCACGGAAGCCACCTCCAAAGGAACATCCTGCGAAATGGGGCGCGGTATTATCGATTTTCCCGCGTTGTTTGATGCGGTGGCCCGGACGGGATATTCCGGAAAATGCAGCATCGAGTTTGAAAAAGACAACACCGATCCGCTGGCTGGCATCGCGGAGTGCGTGGGGTATTACAATGCGGTGCACGACACCATGTAACCTGATCTTTCAGATTCAGAATAATGTAATCAAGATGCCGGAAATGCTACAGTCAACTGATATTAATTTCTAGGTATAACTGAGATTGTATTTTTTAGCGATTTCGTTTAAATATTTATCCCGGGACAGGAGTTTGATGTTCAATTTTATGGCCAGGAATAAATACTGTGCACCATAATAAGATAAATTTTCTTTGTAAGCTAATGTAAACACATCATCCGAGCATTCATGCATACTGAAGAAGATATCAATGAGGTCTATGCTCGTTTGTAGAAAAACGGTCGCTTCCTCATTATTGATAAGTTTGGAATTGAAATACTTTAAAATTGTATTACCACATTCGGGAACATAAAGTTCTGGTGAGAATATGCGATCGGCTTCTAAGATAACTTTTTCGACCATTTCATCCTTGAAAAGAATGTACGGAATGAGGACACTCACATCTACGACAATCATCGTTTATTTCTGTCTTGTCGTAACCACTCTTTTGCCAGGTTTGCCTCACTTTCTGATAATTTTCTCATTTTAGAGATTTCTTCTACCAATTTTTTTCTCTTGTACTGGTATGACTCATTCACTTTTAGTGCCAGTGCTTTTTCCAATAAATCTATCGCCTCCTGGGTAAGGGATCGTTTGGAAGTCAGGGCCGAGTCCTTCAGATTATCGTATAATTCCTGCGGCATATTTCTGATTTGCAATGTTGGCATAATGCATGAATTTTGCATGATAACCAACCTGGACATGCTGTGGTTCCGGGATCGACAGTTATTTGCCAAAATCCTCATTCAAGTGTGCACTTATAGCTATGCTCAAAACCTTCAGCTTCGTAGAAGTCATTGAAGAGGACCACTTTAAGCAGAGCAAGATTGAGAGAAGAGAGCGAAGATATGCTGAGAGCATTTGTAATCCAGTCATCCCAGGAACTATTTCCGAATCATCAGAATATGCGCATGTCGCAGAGCAAAGACTATTCACACCCAAACTCCCATGCGGGCAGGTCTCGCTACGTCCCTTCGGTCCTCATCTCGCCTTTGCAGACCCAAACTCAAACCCGTAAGCCAACAGCCAATGCTAACAGCCAAGAGCTAAAAACTGACTCGCCATATTAAAAAATATACCTTTAATTAATTCAATAAGCGTGTACGAACACTTCCGCTCTCTTTCTATTTGTTACGGATAGCATTAAATTCCTATATGTATATTTATTGTAGTAAGTGTCTTACGTTGTAAAATATTTTTTTCTATAATTGAGTTTTGGTATCGTATAAGTCGCAAAATAATCTCCCAAACAGAAGCATGATGATGATCATTGTTTAAATAAAAATCGATGCTTTAAATATGTGTGGAATTATTGCTTACATCGGACACCAGGAAGCTCCTCCGATCATACTCAATGGACTCCGAAGATTGGAATACAGAGGTTACGACAGTTCGGGGATCGCCGTACTCAATGGCAGCCTTCAGGTGCTCAAACAACAGGGAAAAATTCAAAACCTGGAGGAATTACTTTCCAAAAACAAACTCGAGGGGAATGTGTCCATCGGCCATACCCGGTGGGCTACCCATGGCGAACCCAGCGATATCAACGCCCACCCACATAGGAGCTCGGACGGTAAGATCGCCATGGTTCACAATGGCATCATAGAAAACTATGATGTGCTGCGGAAAGAACTGAGCGACAAGGGGATCGCGTTGGAGAGCGAAACGGACACCGAGGTTCTGCTGAAGCTCATCGAAAATATCAAAAACGAGAATCAATTTACCCTGGAAGAAGCCGTCAGAGCAGCTCTCAAATGGGTGGTGGGGACCTACGTGATCGTATTGATCGATGAAGACCACCCCAATACCATCGTAGCCGCCCGCAAAGGGAGTCCGCTGGTCGTGGGGATCGGAGATAATGAATATTTTATGGCCTCGGATCCCTTGCCTATCGCAGAATATACCAGAGAAGTGGTGTATATCAATGATTATGAAATCGTCATTATCGAGGATGGAGAACTGATCTTGAAAAATCTGGGGAATGAACGCCAGACGCCCCTGATCGAAAAACTGGATCTGGAAATCGCTGCCATCGAGAAGGGCGGATATGATCATTTTATGTTGAAGGAGATTTACGAACAACCGGATACCATACGCAATTGTTTTCGGGGAAGAATCAGTCCGACTTCCACCCGGATCCAGTTGAGAGGAGTGGAAGATCACCTCGATAAATTTATCAATGCCAACCGTTTTCTGATCATTGGCTGCGGAACCTCCTGGCACGCCGGTTTATTTGCAGAATACCTGATCGAGGAATTGTGCCGCGTTCCGGTGGAAGTGGATTACGCGTCGGAATTTCGTTACCGCAACCCCATCGTCCGGCCAGGTGATGTGGTCGTGGCTATATCGCAGAGTGGTGAGACGGCGGATACCATCGTCGCCTTGGAGAAAGCCCGGGAACAGGATGCCTTTTTATTTGGGATCGTGAATGTGGTGGGGTCCTCCATCGCCCGGTTGACCGACGCCGGTGCCTACACCCATTCCGGACCTGAAATAGGTGTGGCCAGTACCAAGGCTTTTACGGGCCAATTGGCTATGATTTATATGATCGCCCTAAAGGTAGGCCTGGAAAAAGGCACCATATCCCGGGATCAATATCAATCGCTGCTCTCGGATTTGTTATCAGTTCCTCATAATATTGAATTTATCCTGGAAGATCAGTTGGACACCGTGCTCCGGATCGCGAAAAAATACCATTCGTCTCAAAATGCCTTATATCTCGGGCGGGGGTTACAGTTTCCTATTGCACTCGAAGGCGCATTGAAGCTGAAAGAAATTTCGTACATCCATGCGGAAGGGTATCCGGCAGCGGAAATGAAGCATGGACCCATCGCCCTGGTGGATGATGGTGTGCCCGTGATTTTTATCGCGTTGAAAAATGACGAATGCTACGAGAAGATCATCAGCAATATCCAGGAGATCAAAGCCCGGAAGGGAAAAGTCATCGGTGTGATCTCGAAAGGGGATCAGCGGGCGATCGATTTGCTGGATGATTACCTGGAGATCCCGGAATGCGATCCGTTGATCAGCCCCTTGCTTTCCATTGTTCCTCTGCAATTACTGGCGTATTATATGGGTGTGAGTAAGGGCATCGACGTGGACAAACCCCGAAATCTTGCCAAATCAGTCACCGTTGAATAAACACAAAATCATGAATGGAGTTACCAAAAAGCCTCTCGAAAAACTGGGATACGATTTTATCACTAATCAGCGACAAAACGGAAATCGGGACGAATACGCCATCCGGAATAAGCAAAATCCGAAGGCGGCAAATTATCGTCAGTTGACAGCCAAGGAGATCGAGGTTTTGGTGCGGAACAGGAATACCTCCGACGATTGGAATCAGATCAGAGTTTCGGATATTTTCAACCCCAACCTCATTTACAACTGCAAATTCTTTGGGCTCGTGCGCATTGGAAGGCTGGAACCATTTGCACTGGAACACCACAATCTCCAGGTGCCGGTGGGGTTGTACAACAGCACCATCATCAGTTGCGATTTTGGCGATAATATCGTCGTCGATAACGTGAATTACCTTTCTCATTATATCGTAGGCGATGAGGTGATGCTGGTCAATATCAATGAAATGGTGACTACCCCCACCGCCAAATTTGGCAACGGCATGGTCAAAAAAGGGGAAGATCCTTCCAAACGTATTGAGATCGAGCTTTGCAATGAAAATGGCGGCCGGAAAATCATTCCGTTTGAAGGCATATTGCCGGGGGATGCTTATTTATGGTCGAGGGATAGAAATGATGTGGAGCTACAACAAAAGTATGTGGAATTCACGGAGAACCGATTCGATACCAATCCCGGCTATTACGGAACCATTGGTTCGTCTACGGTGATCAAAAATACCAAGATGATCAAAGATGTGCGCATCGGGGAAGGCGTCTATATCAAAGGAGCGAACAAAATCAAAAATATTACCATCCAATCCAGTCTGGAAGCGCCTACCCAGATCGGGGAGGGCTGCGAACTCGTGAATGGAATCATCGGCGAGGGCTGCCGGATTTTCTATGGGGTGAAAGCGGTGCGCTTTATCATGGCTTCCCACTCTCAGTTGAAATACGGAGCCCGGCTGATCAATTCCTTCCTGGGCAACAACTCGACGATATCGTGTTGTGAGGTACTCAATTCACTGATCTTTCCGGGACATGAGCAGCATCACAACAATTCCTTTTTGTGTGCTTCGCTGTTGATGGGGCAAAGCAACATGGCGGCCGGGGCGACGATCGGGTCCAATCACAATTCCCGCAGCGCGGACGGCGAACTGGTGGCCGGTCGGGGTTTTTGGCCCGGACTCTGTGTCAGCCTCAAACACAATTCCAAACTGGCGTCCTTCGTCCTGCTGGCCAAAGGGGATTATCCGGCCGAGCTCAATATGACCATCCCCTTTTCACTGGTGGCCAATGATGTACAAAACAATCAATTGGTGGTCATGCCTGCCTATTGGTTTTTGCACAATATGTATGCGTTAATGCGCAATTGCCGGAAATCGGTCAAACGGGATCAGCGGCTGGAGAAGAAACAGCATTTTCACTACGGATTTCTCGAACCCGACACGGTATTTGAACTGGTCCAGGCTATCCGGAATTTTGAAACGTGGACGGGGCAGAAGTTTTTCGATTTAAACGAACCTCAGGAGACGGTTCGGGAAACGGGGAAGAGAATACTGACTTCCAGGAAGGACCTCCTTGATGATCAGGACTTGGTGGCGAATGGTTTGGAAAATAGTGACCGGCCCGTGGTGATCCGAAAAATCGTGGAAGCCTATGACATTTTCAGGCGTTTGATCCGGTACAATCTGGCCATTTCACTAATGGGGGCATCTGAAGGCGATCAGGAGGATATGGATTCCATTCTTCAGGGAATGGAACCAGATATCGAGCTTGAACCGTGGGAGAACGTCGGTGGGCAGCTTATCCCGGAATCTTCACTCACGCGATTAAAAAAACAGATCAAATCTGACAGCATTTCAAGTTGGGATGACATTCATCACTTTTACCAGGACGAATCGGATCTGTTCGGCCGTAATCGACTCGGTCAGGCGGTGGCGGCGCATCGGGCGGTGTTTCCGGAGATTGATTTACGAACTAATGCGGCAAATCTATTGGAAGAAAGTCTGGCAACGAGGCGGTGGATTACTGATTCCATTTACGAATCCCGCGCCAAGGACTATCATAATGGATTCCGGGCCATGACTTATGATTCCGAAGAAGAAATGGAAAGCGTAGTGGGAAAACTGGAGGATAATGATTTCATCCGGGAGAGCCGGGAGGAGACAGAAATGTTTGAAGAAAATATTCGCCGGATAATAAAAAATTATGAGGAATCAACCGTATTGGATGATTAGTTAATGTGGAGCCTGACATAGAAAAATATATCTTGAACTAAATCCTTCTTTATTTCGGTTGTACGGCATCGGATCTTCATGGTCTGGTTATCTGTCCATTCCGCAGCTCCAGGCTCCCATTTGACCGGTTCAAAACTACCCATCAATTTCAATCGGCCACTGTTAAGTTTGAATAACTGAAAACCGTTAGGTGAATAACCCGCATCAATATCTCCATTGACCGAGATCATATATCGCGAGTCCGGAGAGAAATATGGGACTCCCCATATGGGTGTAATACGCCCGTCGAGGTGGCTGATCAGTTTATATTCACTTCCTTCCGACCATTGGGTTCGTATCAAATAAAACCCTTCTTCTTTGAAGTAATATTCAAAAGTATTCCCCGCTTCATCGGTTTCGTGATTGGGAGTGATCGAAGCCCAGTTACCATTTGTCAATCTCGTCAAAATAGTATCACCCGATCTTTTAACTTGATCACCAAACGTCTGCAGTCGATAGTTTTCGATCACCTGTGCTCTTTTGTAAAAATTCCCGTAGGGTTTTGTCAGGGAATCAATGATTTTCTGATCGCGGTAATAAGGTTGAATCGTGGTTGAATCTGAATATTTTAATTGCAAACTTAATTCCTCAGAAAAATCCAAAAAGGTGTCAATAGAAGTGGGTTCAAAATATCTATAGTTTCTTTTTGAAGGTATTTCTTTGCGCAGGCTGGTTTGATTTAGTATGGAATCCGGCCTGATGTTTTCTTCTGTTGTTAAATTGGATGTCTTGTCCGTGTTTTGTCCACAGCTGACCAAAAGAATAAAAATAAGCCATACATTTTTCAATCGAAATGAATTAATAGGCCAAATAATATTGGACAAGGTAAGTAATCTTAATATGGGAATAAAGAAAGTAAGCTTAAAGCCTTCAAAAGCTTCTTACTTCTGGGTGAGACAGGAAGAGAATTTGTGTGGCATAAATCTCACGTTCTTTTGGCTATGAATTATGATTGCGAAAACTCCAAAAGCAATTGATAGCTATTGTGGTCTGCTTGTTTCAATGCTTTTAAATACGCAGCGCGCACCTCTCCTGGTTTTGAAATATTTTTAAAACCCAGGTAAAAGGTTTCTCATTAAAAATCTTTTCGATGATAATGTCTGCCATCAATCGGCTGTGTCTTCCATTTCCATTTGGAAAACAATGAATACTTACCAGACGATGTTTGAATCGGATAGCTATTTCCTGTGGTGGGAATGAGTTGTTTTCTATCCAGAATAAAGCATTGTCTCATAAAATTTTCAGTTGTGTCGATATTTGATGCTTTTCTACCCCAATATTTTTTTCAGTTTTTCGAAACTGACCAGCCCGGTTCCATACATTTCCAAACATTCGCTGGTGTAATTCACGGATAAATTTTTCGGTAAATATCTGACCGACTTTAAATTTTCGAGATAGCACCCATTGCATGGCCTCTTCAATATTGAGTTGTTCAAATTCATCCAATTCCTCCTGTGTTGAAATTGTTTTTATCTTTAAATTTTCTATTTCATCATCGTCAATAGGTGTCTGTCCATCAATATATTCCATATTTAATCCCATAATACGCGAGGCATTTCACTTTTCAGGGTGATAGATCGTTGGTGTATGGCTTTTTCGATCCGTTCATTGGAGTTTTCTTGTGCCTCCAATTTCATATTATCCGATGTTCTGGATACAATTCGTTGGGCTAGTTCTTGGGCTTTACGTTCTATTAAAAGATCCAAAGATCCATCTTTGGGCACCAAAGCATATACCAATTGCAAATCCATAGCATTCGCCACCTCCTTTAGACTCTTTAATGTAATGCTACCTTTTTTTTCTCTTTTCTCTAATTCATAGACGCTTTGTTTGGTAATTGACAATTTATCTGCCAACTGCTGCAATGTCATAACTCAACCTCCTCATCCGCTTTACGCAAGCTTGCAGTAAAACTGCTACCGCCCTCTTCCGGCGAACTGACAGCATGGCGCATGAACGCAAACATTTCGCGGCCCCAGCCCCGCCGGACAGGATCCGCCTGCGTGGCAGGTTCCCGAATGGCCCAGACAGCTTCGTCAACCATAACGTCAAGCGTACCCGCGCCCGCATCGAGCGCAACCAGATCACCGTCGTGCAATCGCGCCAGGGCGTCGCCCACCCGTGCTTCAGGGCACAGGTGAATCACCGCCGGCACCTTCCCGGACGCGCCTGACATACGGCCATCCGTGATAAGCGCCACCTTGAACCCGCGGTCCTGCAACACGCCGAGATAAGGCGTGAGCTTATGCAGCTCGGGCATTCCGTTTGCGGCTGGCCCCTGAAACCGCAGCACCGCGACGAGGTCTCGCTCAAGCTCCCCTGCCTGGAACGCAGTGACAAAGGCCTCCTGACTTTCAAATATGCGGCAGGGGGCAGTTACCCGCCAATGCTCTTCAGCAACGGCAGATACCTTGATGATGCCGCGCCCGAGCTTACCCTTCACCAATCGCAAACCGCCATCAACAGAAAAC
>CALEIL010000563.1 GCA_937876435.1 uncultured Bacteroidota bacterium | reverse complement strand
AATTTGATAAGGACGGATACGTCTATATCCCGGAGTTTTTCACCACTGATGAAATCCAGGAAATAAAAAACCGGATTGATCAATACATCAAAAACATTGCACCTGACCTGCCTGAAAGCAAGGTGTTTTATGAAGATTCGGATGATCCCACATCCATCAAGCAAATGTTTGGCATGTCGGATTATGACCCGTTTTTCGATCAATTGCTATGGAACAGCAAGGTCAATGATCTCGCCGTAGGCTTGCTTGGAGAAAATGTGGACAGAGGGTTTGTCGAATTCTTCAATAAACCACCCGGGATCGGCAAACCAACCCCACCACATCAGGACTGTTACTACTTTATGTTGACCCCACCACAAGCATTGACGTTTTGGATCCCCCTGGAAGATGTAGATGAGGAAAATGGTTGCCTGCGATACGTCGCTGGTTCTCATAAACGAGGGATGAGGCCCCATGGACGAACGCAAACCCTGGGGTTTTCACAAGGAATCGTCGATTACGGGACAGAAGAGGACTTGAAAAACGAAATTGCAATCCCTGCTCAAGCCAGCGATGTGCTGGTGCACCATGGCATGACGATCCATAGGGCTGATGCCAACACAAGCACTTCCCGATCAAGAACAGTACTTGGACTGGTGTATTTTGGGGAATCAGCCCAGGAAGATGTAGAAGCCAAGCGTAAGTATCAGGAAAAATTGAACCGGGAACGAACGAATTAACGTAGAAATTAACGAACAGTGAAGTATTCCAAAAATATCACGGAAAACGATCGGGCAATAGTCGAACAATCCCTCAGTGGATTCGTCCCGAAACGGATATATGACATCCATTCCCATCTTTACGATTCGTCACATTTCCCGGCTGGTGAGTGGCCCTTTCTTTCGGAATACGATGCGTTGGGTATTCGGGAAAGTAAGAAAAGAATATTGGACTACACGCCTTCGAAGTCCATTCATGGCCTGTATTTTGGATTGCCTCGCATAAATGGAAATAGAAAACTGATCAACGACTTCGTTGCCTCAGAACTCGATAAGGACGGCTCGGAACTTTGCAGGGGTCTCCTACTGACCTCCCCGGATGATGATCCAGAATCTCTGTCGACTTTTCTCCACACCGCTTCATTCTGTGGTGTCAAAGTATATCATTGCTATGCGAATAGACCAGACACCATGAATGCATCCATCACGGAATACGCACCGGAATGGATCTGGGAAATCCTGAACGACCACAATGGGGTGCTGATGTTGCACATCGTACGGGAAAACGGCATTTCAGATGAGGGAAATATCCGGGATTTGCGGAGATTGTGTAAGCGTTATCCAGGAGTCAGGGTTGTATTGGCTCACATCGCCCGGAGCTTCAATTACCGGACCGCTTTCCGGGGCCTGGATCGAGTTTCGGACCTCGACAACATCGTAGTCGACACGTCGGCAATCTGTGAATCGGAGGCATTTATCGCAGCGATAAAAACGCTGGGGCCTCAAAGAATGCTTTGGGGGTCCGATTATCCGGTCAGTGAGCTGCGTGGAAGATGCATTACGACCGGGAACCAATTCTTTTGGCTGCATCCAGAATTATTAAATTTCCAAAATTCGCTTTCTGCGAAAGACAAGATGACCCTCGTAGGCATTGAATCCTTGTTGGCATTGAAAGATGCCTGTGAGGCACAAGGGTTGACCACGGAGGATATCAACGATATATTTTACCATAACGCCGTTCGATTTTTAAAGCTGGAACAAAAACCCGCGGATTCACCCAATCTGCATTCCGGTCCCCAATTGTGGCAGGAAGCGCGAAAGATCATCGCTGGAGGAACGGGCTTGATGTCAAAACAGGCAGAGCTATATGACCGCACCTCCTGGCCGGCATACTATACCAAAAGTAAGGGATGTGAAGTGTGGGATATGGATGGAAATAGATATATCGACTTTGTAGGCGGGATAGGTTCTGTACTGCTGGGATATGCCGATCCCGACGTCAATGCCGCAGTTCAAAGAAGAATCACAATGGGGAGTTACAGTTCATTGGCCAATCCTGATGAAATCCTGTTGGCGCAGAAATTGCTCGATCTGCATCCCTGGGCAACAGGAGGAAAAGTCCGTTTTGCCCGCACAGGAGGAGAAGCGATGAGCGTAGCGATCCGGTGCGCCAGAGCGTATAAGGGAAAAAGTGGTATCGCATTCTGTGGCTATCACGGCTGGCACGACTGGTATCTGGCCGCGAATTTGAATGAAAGTACTGCCCTGGATGGGCATTTGATCCCGGGTTTGGCTCCCCGGGGAGTCCCTCGTGAATTGATGGGTACATCCCTACCATTTGTCTACAACGATGTCTCCTCCTTCGATATGGCTGTTGAAAAATTGGGGGATAATATGGCTGCTGTAGTCATGGAACCCATGCGTTCTACGTATCCCAACCCCCCATTTATAGAACATATCGTCCGGACGTGTCGGGAAAAAAGCATCGTTTTGATCGTCGATGAAATCACGAGTGGGTTGCGTTACGGTTATCCAGGAGCCCACCCCGGAATCAACCTCATACCTGATATCGTGGTTTATGCCAAAGCGATGAGCAACGGCATCCCTTTTGGTACTATAATTGGCACCAAAGAAGTCATGGAACGTTCCGAAAGCAGCTTTATTTCCTCCAGTTACTGGACCGATGGGATAGGCACTTCGGCTGCTCTGGCCGTGCTTCAAAAGGCAGAACGCCTTGATCTGCAGAAGAGGGTATGGCAAAAAGGAATCTCATTTCAGAAGAAACTTTCTGAAATTGCTTCCGGCTTCCAGCATTGTCGAGTGGAAGTCAAAGGTTTGCCAGTGACGCCTTCGCTGACTTTTTATCCCGCTGAGTCAGGCCAACTACTCAAAACGGTATATATTCGGGAAATGATACAACGAGGTTTTTTGACTTCTACGTTTTTCTACCTGATGGACGCTCATTTGCCGGAACACCTCGATTTATTTACCGTGGCATTCGAGGACGTTCTCAGGGAACTGGATCTGCTCGTGGCAACGGGGAATATTCACCAAGTGGAACTTCAACAGGAAAACAAGGAAGGTTTTGGCCGATTGAATTAATATGAAATTTGAACCTATGAGAAATAATTTATTAGGATTGATGTTGGTATTCGCGTTTGCTGGAGTATGGCCGACTGTGGCCTTTTCCCAGCTGCACATTGGCTCGGATCGCCAACTTTTTCTCGATCACTACATCCTCGACGAATTGGAGGATGTCCAACTCCGAATGCACCATCCCGTCAATGAAGGACCCGTACTATATTTTGACAAAGTCTGGGAGGGGAACTTTAGTGCCTACTGCACCATTCTCAAGGACGGCCCCCTCTATAAGGCCTACTATCGCGGGGTACGCGATGCGGGTAGCGACGGACGTAATGCAGAAAGGACCTGCATCGCATTGTCCACGGACGGCATACACTGGACCAAGCCCCAACTGGGATTGTACGAAGTGGATGGCAGCCGTGATAACAACGTCATCCTCGCCAACGAAGCACCCCTCTCGCACAACTTCAGTCCGTTCATCGACACCAATCCAAATTGCGAACCCAATGAAAAATACAAAGCCCTCGCAGGGACTAAAAAGAGCGGATTGGTAGCCTTCGTTTCACTGGACGGCATCCACTGGACCAAAAAACGGGAGGAAGCCGTCTTTACTCAAGGGGTTTTTGACTCCCAGAACGTGGCCTTTTGGTCTCCGAGTGAAAATCAATATGTCTGCTACTTCCGAACCTGGTCCGACGGTGGATTCGATGAATACAAGGGATATCGGTCCGTCAGCCGCACGACCTCCAAAGATTTTATTCACTGGACCGATCCCGTGAAAATGGAATTTGGCGATACCCCCATGGAGCACTTGTACACCCAGCAAACCAGCTCCTACTTTCGGGCACCTCAGATCTATATCGCGATCGGGGCCCGGTTTATGCCCAATCGGCAGGTACTCACCGATGAACAAGCCGAAGCGCTCAATGTGAACCCCAAGTATTTCAAAGATTGTTCCGATGCCATTATCATGACCAGCAGAGGGGGAAACCAATACGACCGCACCTTTATGGAATCCTATATCCATCCGGGAATCGGATTGCAAAACTGGGTGTCCAGATCCAATTATCCGGCGCTCAACGTCGTACAGACCGGCGAAAATGAAATGTCGGTGTATGTCAACGAAAATTACGCCCAGCCCTCAGCGCATTTGAAGCGGTATTCGATGCGATTGGACGGTTTTGCGTCCGCAGAAGCGGGTTACCAGGGTGGAAAGCTGACGACCAGGCCCTTTGTGTTTGAAGGTCACGAACTCGAGATCAACTATTCCACCTCCGCCGCCGGAAGTATAAAAATTGAAATCCAGGATGAGTCCGGAAATCCCCTTCCGGGGTATAACATTGAGGACTGCCAGGAAATCATCGGGAATGAAGTCAAACGGATCGTGAATTGGAACGGCAGTGCGGATGTAGAGCCGCTACAAGGGAAAACTGTGCGCCTGGCATTCACGATGAAGGATAGTAATCTGTACTCTTTTAAATT
>CALEIL010000562.1 GCA_937876435.1 uncultured Bacteroidota bacterium | reverse complement strand
CCTCTGATTCTCGAAAAAATAGACTGTTGTCCATTTGTACTGCCTCCCCGACCGCAGCGATCCATGGCATACACCGTAAAATAGGACTCCTAATCGGGTAAAATGCCCGACTATCTGTGGCGATCAGCTGTATTTCCGTGAATGAGCACCTAAATGGAGAACATATTTTCAACCCCGGATATTTCATTCTTATTTTCCTTTGATATAGGCCCTTACAAACTTCATGACAGATTTGGTCTGAATCTTCGCACCCCATACCAGGTCAATTTGCTCCGGAATATCCAATCGTAAAAAAATTACCTTATAAATTAAAATTTCGTTTTAAAGACAATCAGGGTAAAGAAAGTAACATGATGATTGAAGGTTGGGAAACGGGACAATTATTCTGGAATTATCTTGCCAGACACGAAGGAAATGAGCAAAAAGCTGGTTATGATGTCCGAAAGAAATATTTTAATGATTTTGCCATGACCAAGGATCTGCATTTCTATTTGGGCACAACTCAGAAAAATCATTACGTATCCCACAACCCATTTGTAATTATGGGGACATTTCATCCGAAAATTGAGAATCAATGGATTTATCGGTTCTCAGGCATTTCATTCGATCGAAGAAAGTATGGGTTCCTCATGTCCTGATATTCATTTTAAATCGTCGGAGAAATGTCCTTTATGCTTTCCTTTTGAGAATTTATCATGATTAAATTCGGTCGATTTCCCTTTTGGGATGGTCAGACTCTTCCATTCGCCTCCTTTCATCATTCTTCCCACGTATACTATCTGACCAATATGATAGGTATAATGGGCCAATTGCCGGTTGACCGCGTCGATGACCGAATGTTCCTGGTTTCTGATATATACTTTTGTGCTGAAATTTTCTCTGTGCAGAGAGTTCAGAGCATCGAACAAACATTTCCATCCATCCCGCCATTTTTCGATAAGCTCCTCTCTGGATTGAATTACTGGTTCAAATTCCTGATCCCGGTTCCTCCATTCTTTTTCTCCATCTGAGGTCAGGAAATCTGTCCAGCGCGATTTCATATTACCCCATAGATGGTTGACCATTATTGCAATAGAATTGGATTCATCGTTGTACTGCCAGAATAAATCCTCATCGTTTAATTGATCAAAGGTTTTTTCTCCCACAGATTTGTAATACTCAAATTGCTTCCTGACGCTGTTCAGATATTCTGATTCCATATTCAGTTCTTTTTATAGGGTTAACATATGGTCTATTCTACGAAAATCCAAAATACATATATTCCCTTGTTTTTGGATAGCCACTTAAAGTTAAATGCACGCATACTGCTGCCCGTCGATTGTTGTTCATAAATTAAATTCTTTTGCGTACTGCACCGTACCACTCACTCCTTCCAGTCCATTTTCAACCAACTCGATAGCCAGGAAGTTTTCTGCAGATACTTCAAAAGTTAATTTGATTCCAAATCTATCCGCAGGAACATATCCGAATCTGGGGTAATAATTTTCATGTCCCAGCAGAATGACCGAAGTGTATCCCAATCCCCTGGCTACCTGATGAGCCTTTTCAATCAGCATTCCTCCGATTCCTCGATTTTGATATTCTGGCAAAACGGTCAGAGGTGCCAGGGCTAACGATTCAAATTTCTTTTTATCGTTTATTATTTTGATCCTGGTCAAAAGAACATGCCCCACGATTTTATTGTCAAATTCGGCCACCAGGCTTAGCTCCGGGACAAATGATTTCGACTTTCTCAGCCTCTGAACCAGAAACTGCTCCTGGTGATCGCTTAATTCCGATTCCTTAAAGGCCGTTTCGATAAGGTCATAGACCGCATCATAATCAGCCTGTTTTTCTTCGCGGACCAATAGTTCCATTCTTTCGGTATTCTCTGATCAGTAGGTTTTGCACAATAAGTAGGACTCTAAATATAGAACATCACGAGGATAATCACAATGCAGGAGCCCATAGAATTGGTTTCAGATTTTATCTCATTAGCAAAATGTGCCTGACCAGTAAGATCTCTGCTACAGATTCACCTTATAGGACAAGGTCAGTTCGTCAGCAGGCATCCCCCGGATACCCCAATTGTACCTAGTGCACGAAAATCTAAATACATATCATGTTTTTCTTCATCTTTTTTGAC
>CALEIL010000561.1 GCA_937876435.1 uncultured Bacteroidota bacterium | reverse complement strand
AGTTATGGTATCGCGCAGGTTGCCCTCGAAATCTCGGACTCGGAAGTCTGGGATGCCGGCGGGGAGGGACATCTGAAGCCGGGATTGACTGGATTGCATCTGAGGCCGATGTGGATTTACCACATTCGATCCCGACACATGCGACGTCGGAATTACGTTCAGTAATTTTTTTTCGATCTGACAAAAAATAATCTTGCCATAAGCATCAATTACTACTGAAACAGAGCACTAAGGCCATTCCATCCTCCAGATCCTGTCCCGCTACCGGATGATATACGTCGCTTTTTCGGAATACGTTCTCCCCATAAAATCTTTGGCCATGACTTCCACCTCGTGCTCGCCGGGGTCCAGATTATTGGGCAGCCGGGCGCTCCAAAGGTGGGTTGAGGAGACCGGGAACGACGGACGTTTCCCTTCGGGCAGGGAGTAATTGTAATCCCAGTCGTGGTGTACTTTGGAAATCACCGGATCGGGTCCAGGGGTATAATTCAGGGCTTTCCATTCCCCTTCACCGATCCGGAAGAATATGGAATCCCGGGGAGAACCCTGATAAAAGTTGACCACGATTTGTCCCCGGTTGCTCACCTTGTGCGGCATGACCTTGGGTAGATGGATGTGCATTTTGTCGGACCAGTCCGAACCGGACACTTTGTATTCAAATTCGTATTGATTTCCCTTGATCGACAATTTGGCATAGCCCTTCGGCGTCCCGTCCCGCATACGGGAATTGGGTGCGCCATACGAATCCGGTGTGCCGGAATACCAATCACCAGAGGTGGTGCCGACGTTGTAGTGATGGTGGACATCCTTTCCTTTCCAGCCCCGGTCTTTACCAAAAAAATCGTGCATCTGGAAATGGGTGTGCGCCGACATGGAGAGCGTATTGGGAAATTCGCTCAGCAGTTCGAGCAGCCTGTCGCGGTCTTCGTCCCGGAACTGGTCTCCGCCCTGGTATTCGGTGATAGGAATATGAAAGCTGACCACAACGAGGTAATCCCTGGGAACCAGTTTGAGGTCGTTCTCCAGAAAATCGAGTTGATCTTTGCGAAAGCCACCCCAGTATCCCCGTCCGTCGCGTGGATCTGGATAGTAGACATCATCGAGGATGACGTAGTGAACCTTCCCATAGTTGAACGAATAATCAGCCGGACCGAAGACCGACTCAAACGTTTCATCGGCCATTTCATCGGTTTTGGCATCGTAATTCATATCGTGATTGCCGTAGACGTGGTACCACGGCAGTCCTATCCGGGCCACAGAATGGAGGTAGGGATAGAACAGGGTCAGGTCATCTCCCACCAGGTCCCCAAGGCTGATGCCGAGTTTGTAATCGGTCGTTCCCACCAATTCCGAAACTATGGCGTTGTTGAAGTGGCTGACTTCCTCGAGCGTATAGGGTTGTGGATCGCCAAACACGATGATCTCATAATTCTCATCTTCCTGGGTCGGCAGGAGGCCAAAGTCGATGGATTCGGGTAGTGGGCCGGTGGGCTTGACCCCGGTGTAATCCATGTGAGGAGATCCGTGGGGTTTGTGGATATAGTAAAAGTGAGGTTGTTGATATTCATTCACGGGGATTGTGTAATTGGTCGGTTTGATGACGAAAATGATGTTGTCGTCACCCACCGGAACCTCATAATATCCGTTTTGGTCGGTTTGGACGATTTGTACACCATTACTGACGCCCACTCCCCGGATCCCTTTTTCACTGGCATCTTTGATTCGGTTTTGATTGGAATCTTCGTACACGTATCCTTTGGCGGTTTGAGCTGCGACGGGTGTGGTCATACTACCCAGAAGTGTCCATAAGATAATCGCGGTGATATATCGGAGGGCGAGGTTGAAATAGGTCATTCGTTTTAGAATTAAAATGGTTAGAAACTTCAAAATTAGTGTATATGAAATATTGGGTCACTCATAGCCGTGCTAAGTAAACATTAATTTTTGGATTGTAAAAGGGTCTGCCCGTCGAAAACGGGTATCGGGATTCTAAGATAGGGATTTAATTTTATTCCGTCCATTGTGGACTTCTTCCGGGGGAAAAAAGACCCCCGTATTTTATCCGATCAAACCGGGATCGTGAGTCAATCCAAAATTCAGGAGCCTGCCCGGTGAGACCATTTCGCCTCCCCAAAGCAGGGGCGGGGGCGGGCATAAGGGATTACAAACCCGGGGATCGGGGTGTCCGTGGTAAAAAGAGGGCCGATCCCCAAAAAAATATCTTGCATAATATTCAGACACTCCTAACTTTGCAATAAATTTTGCAGTAAACCTTGCAACTTGGATAATCATTATGGGAAGAGCATTTGAATTTAGAAAAGCACGGAAATTTAAGCGTTGGGCTGCTATGGCCAAAACATTCACGCGGATCGGGAAGGATATCGTCATGGCGGTCAAGGAAGGCGGCCCCGATCCCGAGGCCAATTCCAGGCTCCGGGCTGTCATCCAAAACGCGAAGGCCGCCAATATGCCCAAAGAAAATATCGAACGGGCCATCAAGCGCGCCAGCGACAAAAATCAGGGAGAATACAAAGAGGTGCTCTTCGAGGGTTATGCGCCCCATGGGATCGCCATCCTGGTAGAGACGGCCACGGACAACAACACCCGTACGGTGGCCAATGTCCGGTTCTATTTCAACAAGTACGGTGGTAGTCTCGGTACCAGTGGATCGGTGGCGTTTATGTTTGATCATTCCTGCAATTTCCGGATCAGTCCCGACGATCTCGATTTGGAGGAACTCGAGCTCGAACTCATCGACTATGGGGTCGAGGAAGTTTTCGAGGACGAGGACGGGATTCTCATTTATGCGCCTTTTGGCAGTTTCGGTAGCATTCAGAAATTTTTAGAGGATCGGGATATCGAAATTCTTTCCTCGGGGTTTGAATACATCCCACAGATCACGAAAGAACTCACAGAAGATCAGGTCGCCGACGTGGAGAAACTCCTGGAGAAAATCGAGGAGGACGACGACGTACAGAACGTGTACCATACGATGGGGTAGTGGTTGGCCGGTGGCAATTGATAGTTGACAGTGGATAGTTGATAGTGGATAGTTGACAGTGGATAGTTGATAGTGGATAGTTGATAGTGGATAGTT
>CALEIL010000560.1 GCA_937876435.1 uncultured Bacteroidota bacterium | reverse complement strand
GCCGTCGAGCAACACGTACATCAGCACGCCGAAGCCGATCACGCCGAACCACACGACGGGCAGCACCAGCTCCAGCGACCACGCGTTCATGGCGTGATCTCCCGGCTCGGGCCGTCGACCGGTTCGTCGGGCAGCGACATCGGCCGCGCGGGCGTCTTCTCGCCGCGCTCGGTGTCCTTGGGCGGCTGCGGCACCGGGCCGACCAGCATCAGCTTGCGCACGTACCAGATGCCGGCACCGAAGATCACCACCCGACCCTTCTCGAGGTGGCGCAGCGCACGTCTCCGGATGTAGGGCTCGGCGAGCTGCTCCATCCGGATCGCGGTACAAAATATACCCCTGGCCTGCTTGGTCACGTCCTTGAGCAGCCACCAATCTGTAGCCAAACTGATGGAAGAAGTTCAAGGCTTCCACCGCGGATCGAAAATTTACCGGCTGCCCGGCTTCATCTTTGATTTCGGATTGTTTGACCCCCGATGGTTCGTCGGACCACCCTGTACGGACTATAAGCTCTATTTCCTCACCAAAAAGTCGGCCAATAATGCTCAATTCCAAATAGGGCTCTTCGATATCCTCTATCGATCGCCCATCGATGGTTTGGGCAGAAAGGGAAAACATCCAACTTACAATACAAACGAGCGGAAATAATAAAGGGAACTTCATATCTAAATATTCTTCTGTGAAGCAATCAAATGCTCCAGTAAATATAAGTCGTTTCTCCTTCAAAACGATTTTGGATCAAATTTGATGCCTATTCTCCAGTTGAGGTGTGTGATACGAACCCTAATTTTTACGCATCTATGATGCTTAATATATAAAGTTATAGTAACTTAACCGAGACAATTTAAATAAAAATACGAAACCACAACCATTTAACCATGAAATGTAAAAAGTTTTTGCTCGCATTGACGCCCCTCGTATTATTGGTATTCATGACTATGCCGGCGCAGGCGCGGACCGACCCCAATCCCATCGTAGACCTTGAGGCATTGGAAACGGAGGAAGATTTCCAGCAGGCGTATGAAGTACTAAAAGACCACGTCAAGGAATTGAAAGCGGCCAAAAAAGCAGCGACGACCAAGGCGGAGAAACAACAGGTCAAAAACCAAATCGAAGCAACCAAAAATGAAATCGAAGCGGTCAAGGCCAAAGCTTTGAGTGGTGGGATTTACATCGGTAGCGGTGCCTTAATTTTGATCATTTTATTGCTGATCCTCCTGTAGGAAACGGTTTCACCGGGACAGCGGCAGATATTTACGGATCCTTCCGGTACTTTTGGTCAGGTACCAAATCGATACCCGATGGCCAGTTTACCGGTGATGTCAAAATTGAGCAACGGCCAGTCGCTTAGATTGAACGAGGCGCTGTCCGAGCTGTAATTGTTGACAAATGCTCGTCCAAGTCCCAGTCCGAGTTCAAAGACGACATTTCCAGTGGATACCCATTTGTACCCGGTGTAAAACCCGATCGCAAACCGGAAGTTTTTCACCTTGTCGCCCGTAAAATTGACCGAATTAAATCCCACACGGGCGTAAGGTCCGATGTGGAATTTGTCGATGCCTTTGGAGGGTTTGAAATAGTACTTCCCGAGCGCACGGAGGCCGACTCCGTTGCTTTTGTAATCATCGTCCAGGACATCGTAGGAATTGAAGTTGAATGTAGCGGTGCCTTCGAGACCAAAGTTCTCGGACATTGGTCCTTCCACCGATATGCCAATATTGCTAAAAAGGAGTCCAAGTGGATTGATCGTCACATCGGTCTGCGCCTTAAGGCCAACTTCGAAAAATACGAACATCAAAAAGGTAAGTACAATTTTCATACGTTGGAATGCTTGAGTGGTGTGATAAAGAGTATGAAAGCTACTAAAATACTTCCATAATATACCTAAATGCCCAAAACAATATCGGTTATCGTTTTTTACCTTTTGTAGTAAACAAGGGGTCTTGCCAAGGTCAACACGAATCAAATCCCAATGGAGAAATACCTCGAAATCATCATCGGCTCTTTTACCGGATACTGGAATTATCTGGTGTATGAAATCACACATCCGGGTTGGAACAACTATTTCTACTGGTTGATCGTGCTTTCGATCCTGGTATTTATCCTTGAGATTATACTTCCCTGGCGTAAAAACCAACCCATCATCCGCGATGGATTCTGGCTCGACACGTTCTACATCTTTTTCAACTTTTTTATTTTCTCCCTCATCGGTTACAACGCGCTATCCCATATCGGCGTGGAGCTGTTTAATGACTTTTTAGGACTGTTTGGCATAGAGAACCTGGTGGCGATCGAGGTTGCTCAGCTTCCCGGCTGGTTGCAACTGCTGATCATGTTTGTGATCGCTGATTTTATCCAGTGGAACGTCCACCGTATGCTGCACCGTGTACCCTGGATGTGGGAATTTCACAAAGTACACCACAGCGTAAAAGAAATGGGATTTGCCGCACAGTTTCGCTTTCATTTTATGGAGACCATTATATACAAATCGGTCCAATATATCCCGTTGGCAATGATCGGATTTGGACTCCTGCCATTTATCGTAGTCCATATGGCCGGTGTACTCATTGGTCACCTCAACCACGCCAACCTCGGCTGGAATTATGGCCCACTGGGTTATATATTCAACAATCCCAAAATGCACATCTGGCACCACGCGAAGGAACTTCCACCAGAACATCCTTACGGGATGAACTATGGTTTATCGCTCAGTGTTTGGGATTACCTATTCGGCACGGCTTACGTTCCCTACGATGGACGTGATATCGAACTCGGATTTCACGGTGATGAAGAGTTTCCTGGAAATTTTAAGGAACAAACCGTTTATCCATTTCGAAAGGATCGATCCCAGAGGATCGGCAATAGCAAATCATAAACATGACCTCCTTTTCAGAATGGTCGTATGCGGCAAGCTGTCAATTGTTGATTCAATGTTTGTACCATCCCCCCGGTTGAAACCGGGGGCTACAACATAGACCGAGCCTACGGCTCTCTACCATCCCCGATTCCACTCTTTGCCTTGCGAGTATCAGATCAAGTCCGGTAGCGGATCAGGCCCGGCGTGACGCGGGGGTTAAGGTTAAGGTTGAGGCTGAGGTTGAGCTTGTGATGTTAGAGCCCAAACGGCCGAAGGCCACAAACGGATCGTGAACGCAGTGAACGATCCCCAAACGCCCCCAACGCAGTTGGTGGGCACAAACGGATCGTGAGCGCAGCGAACGATCCCCAAACGGCCCCAACGTAGTTGGCGGGTCCAAACGGATTCGAGAGTTCCGCTCACGAATCCATCACTTGCTTCATCGTCCGACCGATATCAGCCGGTGATTTGACCACGGTGATGCCACACTCTGTGAGGATAGCCATTTTGGCTTCTGCGGTGTCGTCTTTGCCCCCGATGATGGCACCGGCGTGTCCCATCGTCCGGCCTTTGGGTGCGGTCTGGCCGGCGATAAATCCTACGACGGGCTTGGTTCCATTTTCCTTGTACCATCGAGCTGCCTCCGCTTCCAGATTCCCACCGATTTCGCCGATCATCACGATACCTTTGGTCTCGGGATCGTTCATAAAAAGCTCGAGTGCTTCACGGGTGGTCGTCCCGATGATGGGGTCTCCGCCAATCCCGATCGCGGTCGATATCCCCAGACCCGATTTCACGATCTGGTCCGCAGCCTCGTAGGTTAACGTTCCGGATTTGGAAATCACGCCAATGTTTCCTTTCTGGAATACAAATCCCGGCATAATCCCCACCTTCGCCTCCTCTGGTGTAATCACACCAGGGCAATTCGGCCCCACCAGGCGGCAATCGAAATCAGCGATAAAAGCTTTAGCCCTGACCATATCCTGCACCGGAATGCCTTCCGTGATGCATATGATGGTTTGGATACCCTCCGCGGCGGATTCCATAATGGCGTCCGCTGCAAAGGCAGGTGGTACGAATATGATGGATACATCTGCTCCGGTCTCCTGTATAGCTTCTGCTACCGAATTGAATATCGGTCTGTCGACATGCGTTTGTCCACCTTTG
>CALEIL010000559.1 GCA_937876435.1 uncultured Bacteroidota bacterium | reverse complement strand
TTCCCATTCCGACCTGCTTTGTGACAAGGCCAGAATCAGAACCGGATGTTGTTCATAAAGGGGCAACCACAAATCGGGATGTTTGGAAATCCAGTTTAATATTTCGGGGAGTAAGGACGGAGGTATTACCTTTTTATTGCGGTCGAGGTGGTGTAGTATATTCGGTAGAAAAAGTTGGGAATGGCCGCACTGGAGGAGAAAGGAAATTTGGTTTTCGGCAGGAGGTGACACCGGGACCCGTTTTACGGATTCCGTCTCTTGATTTTTATCGTACAGATGGAGAAGACGAGAGAATCGGTGCCGGAACAATTGCTCAAAAAAAACCCTGTACTCCTCCTCAGTGGCATCCTGATTTTTCAATAAGAGCCGGGTCAGAAGTGAATAGGATGAATCAGGTGTCAAAATGGCGAATTTGAAAGTAAAAAATTCGTAAAAACCCGGACATCAAATCTTACTTTTATTTTATTCAGAATATTCAATCTACGTTTTTGTCATTCCATTTAAAGCACTATCTTTGCGCAAAATTTATACAGTACATTATCCAATTTAAAGTATCTTATGGCAAATATAGGTAAAGTAAAGCAAGTCATCGGCCCAGTGGTGGATGTGAGTTTTCAGGACGAGAATTCAAAATTACCTGAGATTCTCAATGCATTGACAATCAAAAGAGACGGTTCTGATGATCTTGTACTGGAAGTACAACAACACCTCGGTGAGGACAGCGTTCGGGCGATTGCGATGGACGCTACCGACGGATTGGTGAGGGGGCAGGAAGTAGTGGATACGGGTTCTCAGATCAAGATGCCCGTAGGGGATCAGATCAAAGGACGGTTATTCAACGTAGTAGGAGAGCCCATCGACGGATTGAAACCCACCGAAAAAGGCGATACTGCCTACTCTATACACCGGAAACCGCCTTCATACGAAGACCTTTCGACCGATACCGAGGTACTGTACACCGGTATCAAAGTAATCGACCTGGTGGAGCCTTATGCCAAAGGGGGTAAAATTGGATTGTTTGGGGGAGCAGGAGTAGGAAAAACGGTATTGATCCAGGAACTGATCAACAATATAGCCAAAGGATACGATGGTATTTCCGTGTTTGCTGGAGTAGGAGAGAGAACGCGCGAAGGAAATGACCTGATGCGGGAGATGCTCGAGGCGGGGATTATCAAATACGGCGAAGAATTTATGGAATCCATGGAAGAAGGCGGTTGGGACCTGGCCAAGGTGGATTATAAAGAACTGGAAGATTCCAAAGCGACCTTTGTGTTCGGACAGATGAACGAACCTCCCGGAGCACGTGCCCGGGTAGCGTTGTCCGGACTGACGGTAGCTGAATATTACCGGGATGGGGACATGAGCGATCCGGCTGGTGGAAGGGATATCCTGTTTTTCGTAGATAATATCTTCCGGTTTACCCAGGCAGGATCGGAGGTATCAGCCCTCCTCGGAAGGATGCCTTCTGCGGTGGGTTACCAACCCACGCTGGCCACTGAAATGGGTTTCATGCAGGAGCGTATTACGTCTACCAAGCGTGGATCGATTACCTCCGTACAGGCGGTATACGTCCCTGCGGATGACTTGACCGACCCTGCACCGGCTACTACTTTTGCCCACCTGGATGCCATCACGGTATTGAGTCGTAAACTGGCTTCCCTGGGAATCTATCCAGCTATCGATCCGCTGGAATCTTCATCGCGGATTCTGACTCCCCAAATCCTGGGCGACGAACATTACAACACCGCCCAGCGGGTGATCAACCTTTTGCAGCGGAATAAAGAATTACAGGACATCATTGCTATCCTGGGTATGGAAGAGTTGAGCGACGAAGATAAGATCGTGGTTCACCGGGCACGTCGGGTAATGAGATTCCTTTCCCAACCATTCCACGTGGCAGAAGCCTTCACAGGCCTCAAAGGAGTGTTGGTTCCCATCGAGGAGTCAATACGTGGATTCAATATGATCATGGACGGTGAAGTGGATGACTATCCCGAAGCTGCTTTCAACCTGGTAGGGACCATCGATGAAGCCATTGAGCGAGGTAAGAAAATGATTGCGGAAGCAGAAAATTCCTAATAGATGGTACTCGAAGTATTAACACCAGATGAGCAGTTATTTTCAGGCGAAATCGAAGCGGTTTCGGTTCCGGGGATCAATGGCAAGTTCCAGATCCTGGAGAACCACGCGCCCATCGTATCAGCGCTGGGTAAAGGAAACGTTGAAATCAAACAATCCAATGGAGAAGTATCAACTTTCAGGATTGAACAGGGCTTCATCGAAGTACTGAAAAACGAGGTTTCTCTCCTGGTGCATACGCCCAAAGAGGGATGAGTGGTAAAGTGATGGGTTGTGAGTGGTGATGGTGTGAGTTTTCGCTCCCCTTGCCTCCATCCTACAGGCTGTGCCCTGGATTCTGAAGTCTACGTCCCTGTGGAAGTTTTTGGCCATTCGAGTTTTGTGCATCAATAAAAAAGCGGTAACGAAATGACTCGTCACCGCTCAAGTATAACCTAAAGGTTTGATAGATCTTTATCTTACTTTACAGAAACGCTTATCGGTAATTTGTATTTTTCCCATGCCAGTACGATTCCATCATCGTTCACCTGGTATTCCAACCTTTCAGTCATACTATTTTCTACGGGGTCCACTTCGACGCGGAGGGCGTCTTTAGCTTCGTCATAATCATACGAGCCCCATTGTTCGGGTACCGTGTTGAAAATAACGGTGGATGGTCCGTTTTCTTTGGGAATCACAAACAGACTATACGTCCCGGCAGCCAGTTCCTCTCCCTCTACCAGGAGATCCTTATCGGTTTTGAAAGTGGTGGCTTCGTTGGCACCAGCACGCCATACCTGATCGTAAGGCACCAGTTCGCCCCAGACCGTACGGCCTTTTACACCGGGACTGCTGTAGTTAATGGTGACCATAGCGCTTCCTATATTTCCGGAAGCTTCCATCGCAGGACTTGCTTTTGGTTGCTGATCCTGAGCCTGAAGGCCGGTTACCATCAAAAGGCCGAATAGACCCAGGCCCAATACTTTGATTAGTTTACTCATTTTTAAATATTTTTGATTAGTTAAACATATGGAAAACGTCTTCCTTTCTACTGCCAAATTAAAGAACGACATAATTTTAATATTAATATATGATCGAGGTTAA
>CALEIL010000558.1 GCA_937876435.1 uncultured Bacteroidota bacterium | reverse complement strand
TTGGTTCCGCAAGTGTGCGTCGACTTTCTGACCGATACGTTCGAGCGCGCAAGCGGTACGTGGTGGCGCAAGCAAGGAGAACCCATTGGTCGCGACGTGGGCAACGTCGACTACGACCCGTACGACATCGTAGCTCGCTCACAGTTGCGGCGCGTTCCACACTTCGTAGCCCATGCTCGCAATCGCCCCCAGCAATTCGAGGTCTTGGACATTGCCGAGCCCGAGCGAATTGAAATGGGAGAGACCGAACGCTTCTTTGCGTATTTAGAAGACTCTCAGGCCGATTATCAGCCCGGTGACATCGTGGTCATTCGAGGGCTCACGCCCTGGGATCGCAGGCAGCAACACTATCACTCGTTCTTTCTCTACGAAAACGATCCGATATCCGGCATTCCCATCGCTCTGGTGGGCAACGCAGGTCGCCCCTCAGTTCGCAATTGGATGGTGGAGGCGCGACGCACCCCCAAGCGTGAAATCTGGCACCGCATCCGTCCAACAACAACGTGGTTGAAGTCGATCGCTGATCCTAATCTCGAGCCCGCCCCGAGCCCCGTGCCGCTTTCGCCACGAGGCAACACGGGTTGACCTCGCCAATTAGCGATCGGGCTCGACGATGATTTCCACACGACGATTGTTGGCTCGACCTTCCGGCGTGGTGTTCTGTGCGACGGGCCGGGTCTCGCCGATGCCGACTGCAGTGATCTTGTCGGTTTCGACACCGCGACTCACCAGGTGGCTGCGCACCGCATCCTTGAGGCCTTCTCTCACAATGTCGACACAGTCGGCGCGCGAGAGGCTGTCATCGGTGTCCGCCAGCGGTGGCTGCCAGTACTTGCGTTGGCGAATGCCCTGCTCTGCGGTCCAGCTCAGGGTGTGGGCCGGCAGCAGCTTGCGCACGCCCTCGAAGAAGGTTTCGCTGCCGCTGACATAGCGGCTGGCGAGGAATTCCGGCAGGATCGCACGGTTGAACGCGGGGCGCCCGGGCAGGCCGGCGAGCACCGCCTTGATTTCCGAGCCGAACAGCAGTTCCGTCCCGGTGTGGGCAAAGTAAAGGGGCTTGATGCCGAGGCGGTCACGCGCCAGGAGCACCCGGCCGCTGTCCCTTTCCCACAGGCAGAAGGCGAACATGCCGGAGAAGCGTTTGACGCAGTCGCGCCCCCAGGCGTGGTAGGCCTTGAGGATCACCTCGGTGTCCCCATTGGTGAAGAAGCTGTAGCCGCGGTCTTCCAGTTCCTTCTTCAACTCGCCGAAGTTGTAGATGGCGCCGTTGTAGACGATGCCCAGGCCCAGCACGGGGTCGATCATCGCCACGGGTCTGGCGCTTGGAATGTCGGTTCCGGAACTTTCCAATTACTATATGACGCTGGGCAAAGTGATCTTCGGGAAAAAGAAAAACCTCTACCATTATTTGACCAAAGGAGAGAAGTACGACATCAAACCCCTGAACAATTCTTTGAGAAAGGTCTTTGGAGATATCAAACTCGGGGACCAGGAACGTGTCAAAACGGGGCTGTGTATCGTCACCAAGCGGGCGGATACGTTTAGTACCTGGCCTTTTCACAATCATCCCGAAGGAAAATTTTACAACCAGAATAAAGATATACCCTTGTGGAAGGTCGTCAGGGCGAGCGCGGCAGCACCTACCTATTTTTTGCCTATCATCCTGGATATCGGGAATGGCGAAAAAGGTTCGTTTATCGACGGTGGAATCAGCATGGCCAACAATCCTTCTCTGACGCTTCTTCTGGTTTCTACGCTCAAAGGGTATCCATTTCACTGGCCACTCGGCAGGGAGAAACTCAAAATGATTTCGGTCGGAACCGGCACCTTGAACAGAAAGTATGAATATTCTGATTTCAAACGCCTCAATGTGGTTGGCTGGGCGAGTATGCTCCCCGATCATTTTATGACCGATGCGAATTACTACAACCAGATCATCATGCAGATTCTCTCGGATTCTGCCACAGCCACCGAGATTGACTCGGAAATGGGAAACCTGGCTTTCGATAGCATCAACGGCAAGCAAGCCTTGAGCTATCTCCGGTATGATGCCCTGTTTGACCGGGATTTTTTAAAGGACCTCGGATTTAAATTTTCTCAAAAGGAAGTTAAATCTCTGAGTGCGATGGACAATTACCAAAACATTCCGATCCTATATGAAATAGGGAAGAAAGTGGCGGAACACCAGATGAAAAAGGAGCATTTTCCTGACATGGATTTATCGGAGAACCCAGACCAATCGGGCATACGCCGTTTTACACAAAACAAAAACCTGGATCTGGATTTTGAAAAGGTCAGAAAAAAACCGCTTTCCGTGGAAGCAGTCCAGATCCACGAGCCCTTTGAGGTCGAGACCATCGAAGGAATCATGCAGGGGAAGCCCGGAGATTATCTGATGAAAGGCGTCC
The DNA here is from genome assembly GCA_937876435.1 of uncultured Bacteroidota bacterium. GTDB lineage: Bacteria > Bacteroidota > Bacteroidia > Chitinophagales > Saprospiraceae > Membranihabitans. The sequence continues at coordinate 1,283 of CALEIL010000558.1, read as the reverse complement.
GTGGTGAATTGTACGTATGTGATGGGTCGATCTTCGACGAAACCTACGAAAATTACAACGGAGATGGGTAAACACAACGTATATATATCCCATGCCTGGGGAGGTGAAAGCGAACAGATCGTCCAGGAAATCTACAAACGTTGTCAGAAAGTTGGGTTGAATATTATACTGGATCGCAAGGATCTGGAGTACCGCCAAAGCATCTCGTCCTTTATGCAGGAATTGGGCAAGGCTGATGCGATCATCCTCGTGGTGAGTAACAAATATTTGCACAGCGAATACTGTATGTTTGAATTACTGCAAATCTATGAGAATAAAAATATGATCCAACGTATTTTTCCCATAGTACTGGACGAGGTTTCCATAGCCAAATCTGTGGAACGTTTGGATTTGGTCAAATACTGGGAAAACGAAACCGAAAACCTGGAATCGAGGATACGAGAACTGAAAAATCTGTCCTATATAGAAGGCATCACCGAGGATCTCAATCTATACCAAAAAATCAGATCCAATATAGCCAACCTGACGAGGATCCTAAAGGATATCAATACCCTCAACATCGAACTTCATAAGGACAACGATTACACTCAGCTCATCGATGGGATCCGGCAGTATCTGGAACGAAACGGGAGTCAGGAAAAAGTTCCGGTTGCATCCCATATTCCAGGGGAGGCTTACCCAGGCAGTTCCCGGACCCCACCAGAAAGCGAAATCAAGGAAAGCCATTCCACCGCTGCAAAACCCAATACATGGTGGAGCAAAATATTCCGGGTACTTCCCTATATTATAATTATGATTGGGGGAATGATCGCCATTTATTTCTGGAACGGATACACTTCCAATACTATAGAATACGATCGCGCAGATACGAACGGATTAGTCGAAATGGATCGATCAACGTATGGAATACCCGAATTCCATGGGGCCAGCGAGAGTGTAGCGGAAATGCCAGCCAGGGAAGTGGCAGCTGGCCAAAACAAGACTACGCCCACACCTGATCGGGGAGAAGTCAGAGATCTATCCAGCCCTCCCCGGGACGTAGCAGTCCGTACGGTTTTGGTAAACGACTCAGGGCAGAAGGGTAAAACACAGTTATGGTCAGATAAGTCTCCCATTGGGCAGGATTCAATCATCGATATTTCTCCCGCGCGAAATGTGAATCTCATTCTGGAGAGTGAGAACGATGGGGCTATTGCCAAGGCTGAAGACCCACACTCTGAAGGAAAGGATGAAACCGTCTCCCGGACACGTACCCTTTTCGTGCCGGAAAGCAAAGTAGCCGT
>CALEIL010000557.1 GCA_937876435.1 uncultured Bacteroidota bacterium | reverse complement strand
TGCAAGCTGGCCACAGCTCAATACCGATGGCGCGGGCGGCATTGCCGGTGTCGCCGAAGGCTTGGGCTTACTAGGCGGCAGTGATAGCGGTGACGGCATCCTTGGCCTGCCCGATCCCATCGGCAGTCCGGTCAGGCTGTTTTTGAAAGTCTGCTCAAACGCCAGGAATTTTAATATGCTCAGGTTGACCGACGGATGAAACCGCAGTCCTCCTTTATACGGGCCGATCGCACTGTTCATCTGCACCCTGAATCCCCGGTTGACTTCTACGCCTCCCTGGTCATTGAGCCAGGGAACCCGGAAGATTATGATTCGCTCCGGTTCTACAATTCGCTCCAGGATCCTCTCCTTTTGATATTTCGGATTTTCGATTATAAAGGGGAGTACCGAAGTGGTTACATCGCTGACTGCTTGTAAAAACTCGGGCTCATTGGGATCGCGTTGGGCAACGTACTGCAAAAATTCTTCTATTTCCATTCCATTCAAATTCTTCAATTTCGATAAGTGAATTTACTACCTTTTTCAACGAAATCCCGAAGATAGAAAATACCTGTTGATAGTTCCAATTCTGCGTAATCAATTTGTCCAGGTCCGAAGGTATTCAAATTGAACCGGATTTACCGATTGATTATTCTGATGATGTTCGTGGTTGAAATGACAGAAATATCTGATCAAATCATCAGTATTTCGGATTTTGAGCTACTATAACCAGGTATTTTAAAAAATGCAAATTACCTCCTGTTGCGAAATAATCCTGGTGGGAACTTCCGGGCTATTGATGAGGGGTGGAACGAAAAATTGAGCATAATTGGATCGAACTTTGCCTTGCATTCGGGAAATAATCCTATATTTCATTCTTTGATTACAATTATTTTAAAATTATGATGATTAAATCTATCGGGCGATTCATGTTTTGGGTGATGACCTCCGTTATATGGACCGCTATTGGGTGTCAGTCCGGGAGCGCAGAAGACGAAGAGAAAACGATGAATCCAGAGATCACCTGGGTCGATCTGTTCAACGGCAAGGATCTCGACAACTGGATACCCAAAATCTCCAAACACGAGGTCGGGGATAATTATCAGAATACTTTTCGGGTCGTGGACGGTAAAATGACCGTCAATTACGATGGTTATGAATCGTTTGATTCACAGTATGGTCACATATTTTATGACAAACCCTTTTCGGCTTACTACCTGGCAGTAGAATATCGATTCGTTGGTGAGCAGGCAACCGGGGGTCCGGGATGGGCCTGGCGCAATAGTGGCGCGATGCTCCATGGCCAGGATCCACGATCCATGCTCAAAGACCAGGATTTTCCCATCAGCATTGAGGCTCAGTTGCTTGGGGGACCGGAAGATGGAGAACGGACGACCTCCAATCTGTGTACACCAGGTACCAACGTAGTCATGGACGGTGAACTCTTTACACCTCATTGTACCAATTCCAGTTCCGAAACCTATCGCGGCGACCAATGGGTGCGGGCTACTTTTCTGGTTCTGAAGGATTCCCTGATACAGCATTATCTGGGGGGCGAAGTCGTACTGGAGTACACAAAACCCCAGATTGGAGGAGGGAACGTAGACCCCGTGAGCTCTGAAGTGAAGGAGGATGGCCAGCTTCTGACCGGTGGGTATCTCTCTTTTCAAAGTGAAAGTCATCCTATCGAGTTCCGGAAAATTGCGTTAGTAGATCTGGAGCCGGTGTACGATGATAAAGCGGTGCTGGATAAAACCATTAAAGAGTTGATTTCCAAAGAAAAGTCTATGACAGAGTAAATGATGGATTGTCACCTTTGAAATCACCTGACCTCCAGAGAAATGCTCAGATCGCTAAAGTTTTTGGATTAACCAACTAATTGATACATGGGAAACACAAAATCTGCAGCCTACGTAGCCTATTCGCTGATTACGCTGGTTATCCTGGTGTGGATCATGTATCTGGTACAGGGGATTCTGATCCCGCTTTTATTCTCCATATTACTGTCTATCGCCATGCATCCTTTGGTATCGTTGTTTGAGCGCTGGGGAATACCCCGGGTATTGTCTTCCATCCTGTGTGTCATCATCGCTATGCTGGTCATCGTCGGGTTGACCTGGTTTATCGTGTATCAGGTGATTGAGATCGGCAGTGGTGATTTCAATTTTGTCGAGAAGGTGATCAAGATCTGGACAGTCATCGAACAATTCGTAACGGATCGACTTGGATTGCAAGCCACCGAAATGTGGAACCAGGTAAAGGAATCATCCATGCGTCTGGTGACCAACGCGACCACCTATCTCAGCGCATTTTTTGGTTCTGCCGGTAATACCATTGCCAATTCAATTTTGATTCCACTTTATATGTTTTTTATGCTTTATTACCGGATATTCTTTATCGAATTTTTCTTCAAGGCTTTCTATTCAACCCCGGAAAATAAAGTGAAAACGAATCTGGATATCATTTACGATGTTATCCGAAGCTATCTGTTTGGCCTGATTACGGTCATGGGCATCGTAGCCATACTCAATTCTGTAGGTCTGCTGGTTCTTGGGATCGACAATGCGTGGTTTTTTGGCACCCTGGCGGCTCTATTGCTTCTGATCCCCTACATAGGTATCACGATCGGGTCCATATTACCTGCCTTGTTTGCTTTAGCCACCAAGGATTCGGCTTACTATGCCCTGGGTATTATTATATGGTTCCAGATCGTCCAGTTCTTTGAAGGTAATTTTATCACACCCAATATTGTAGGGGGAAAAGTCAATATCAGTCCCCTGGTATCCATCATTTCCTTGCTGTTGGGAGGTAAGCTTTTTGGATTGGCTGGACTTATTCTGGCCTTGCCAATGGTCGCGGTAATCAAGGTATTGCTGGATGCCAGTGACAACTGGACAGCGTTTGGATTTTTACTGGGAGAACCTACCAACGAGCACCTGGACAAGGGAGCCAGAAAAAGGTTGTTGAAGAAAATCGGCATCCATTCGTTTCCGCTCAAGAAGAGTGATAAACCCACTGAATAATCACCCGGAGAATTACATTTTACATTTTCCAGTAAAAACTGTCCGGGGTCTCTCGTTCTCCAAAAATAGCGGTCCCGACTCTCACCAACGTAGATCCTTCCTCGATAGCGGTTTCCAGATGATCACTCATGCCCATCGATAAGATATCCATACGAACGCCGGGAATATTCAACAAAACGATTTCATCAGACAGGTTCCTGAGCAGACGGAAACAACCGCGGGCGATTTCCTGAGTCGTATCAAAAATCCCCAGCGTCATCAAACCCCTGATCCGGAGGTGGCTCAACCGGGAGACCTGCAAAACCAACCCTATGGCATGGGCAGGTGAGATTCCATAAGGGATGTCTCTCCGGGAAGTATTCACCTGTATCAATACGTCCATCTTTTTGTCCAACTCCAACAGTTTTTGATTCATTTCGGTCGCAAGCAAAAAATGATCAACCGTTTGAATACAATCCGAGTTATGGATCACGGTGTCCAGGGATGCAGATTGAAGGTTCCCTATAAAGTGAATTTCAGGTCGATGGTTAGCCTGGAGCTGATCGTACTTCCTGTCCAGTTCTTCCGCCAGATTTTCCCCAATCAGCAATTCTCCCTGGTCCATGGCCCACTGGATAACATCGACCGGAATCGTTTTTGTGACGAGCATCAACCTGACATCCTCGGAATTCCGACCTGCTGTATCGCACGCCTGGCGGATTCTTTGGCGGGTGGCTGCCAAATTTGCAAGTACATTTTTCTTATAAAATTTTTCCCGGGCTTGATCCATTCTTTGTGTGATTTCAAACTTCGAATATAATAATATAAACACAAATCAGAATGATGAGCTTTTGTTTTGAAATATTATACCGGTATGAATGATTCTCTATTGGAGTCGAAAGCCCTGACTGGGTCAAATAGCAATCTACTCATCCCCCATTTTTATCTGATGGAGTTCAAGGAAAAAATGTTTGCACCGGAAGGTTGAGTCGCCGGAATGCATCGGATGTTTACGGGAGCACGGTACTTTGCCTTTCCACCTCTTCCAATAGGATCGATCTCCGGCTACGGTCCACCATAAATTTTAATTTATTTTGCTCTTCTGTCATGATCTGATAGTGCTCCTCCGCCAGTTTTCCCCCGATCTGAATGTACCCGGATACCTTGACTTTTTTCTCCCCGATTTCTTCCACTGTGACAGGAACCTGAAGATTCTGGAAAACCAAATCGGTGAAAACCACGTTAGTATCTACGTTGGACACGAGGACTTCAATGGTTGTTATCCGACTGGATTCATCAAATACGGCCGGTTGGTAGGAGGCCGAATCTATGGTGAAATACTGTTTTGTCGCGCAGGACGTTAGAAAACAAAGCGAACAACCGAAAGCGATTGTGAACAATTTTATATTGGGTACGTACATTGTTTTGGTTTATGCGTGAGTAAAATCTTTAATTTCAACATTAAAAGACCGTATGAATATTTTAAATAACATGAAATATAACATTATATTATTGATAATCCCGGTCATTTTCCTCCTGGGAGGATGTACCCGGGAACCCGTAGTCGAACCCGACGTCACGTTGCTACCGGACGATCCCGATACCCAAATCAGGGACTTTGTCTGGGAAGGAATGAATTCCTGGTATCTGTATCAAGCTGAAAAAGATAATCTGGCCGATACCCGGGACGACGTAGTGCAGGAATATCTTGAGTTTTTGAATTCATTCTCTTCACCCGAAGCCTTGTTTGACGGGCTTCTGTATCAACCCAACATCAAAGACAAGTTCTCCTTTATAGTGGATGATTACGATGAACTCGCCAACCAATTGCAGGGAATCTCTGAGGATTTTGGATTCGACTATCGTCTCGTCCGACTTTCTTCTTCCAGCAACGACTTGCTCGGATACATCCGATATGTGTTACCTGATACACCGGCTGATGAAGCGGGATTGAAAAGGGGCGACCTGTTTACTAAAATTGATGGCAAGCAACTCACCATTTCCAATTATCAGGAACTGTTGTTCAATAATCCATCTTATGACCTGGGGCTGGTCGAGTTCAATGGAAGCGGATTCGTGCCGGGTAAATCCATCCCGCTAATCGCGGAGGTGATCCATGAGAATCCCATACTGGTATCCAGGGTTTATGAATCCCAGGCGGGTACAAAAGTGGGTTATTTGGTATTGAATGGATTCAATATCCTGTATCATCACGAACTCAATGAGGTTTTTGGAGTATTCAAAAACGAGGGAGTGAAGGAATTGATCCTGGATTTGCGATACAATCCCGGAGGTACGGTGATAACGGCAGCCATGCTGGCCAGTATGATTTATACCAATGATACGGACAAAAATTTCATCACGTTTGATTACAATTCCAAGCACGATGACCTGGATCAGCCGATGGATTTTATGGACAAAGTCTATTTGTTCGATAATAATCTGGACGTGACCGGATCGGAGCCATTGAATACGCTGGGGGTCAGCAGGCTTTTCGTATTGACCAGTACAGGTACCGCATCCGCGAGTGAGGCGGTCATCAACGGCCTGGATCCATACATCGACGTAGTGGTAATCGGAGAGCAAACCGTAGGGAAAAACGTAGGATCCAGGACGATTTATGATTCGCCTGACAGTGATTATGCCGACAAAGCCACCGCTAATCCTGTTCACAAATATGCCTTGCAACCTCTCACGACCAAGATCATCAATTCAATCGGATTCGGTGAGTACGAAGATGGATTTACACCAGATCTCGAATTGTCAGAACTCGACTATCTCGTGGATCTCAAGCCACTGGGGAACCTGGAAGAACCATTGCTCAACGCTGCACTGGATTACATTTCGCCCACGCGCTCCGATCGTAGGATTCCAGCCAATTTTGCCGGACATTGGGTGATTCCAGAGGCAGAGCGAAAATCACAAAATCCATTTTACCGGTCGTTGACGCTGGATTTCATCGAAAAAATCCAGTGAGTTAGGGGAGGCTCCATTTTTTTTTATTGCGTAGCGGAACCTCCAGAGCAGAGTTTTTTGAACACTTCTCTATCCTGGGGAAATGTCAGAGATGCCTCGTTGTCAGGGGTCAATTCGACCCAGGACAACTGATGTTCGGTCATGGATCCTTCGATTTCCCCATCTGTCGATACCAGATAGTAAAAACTAATGATCTGATCCGATTCGATAAATGCGGATTGGATAAAATAATCCGTCACATAAAACAATTCGCCGATTTCGACGGTGCGGTCTACCTCTTCCCGAAATTCCCGGTTCAATGCTTCCCGGATCCCTTCCCCATATTCCACTCCCCCGCCGGGAAACTTCACCAGAGTTTTACCCAGGTATTGCTCTGTACTCAACAATAGTTTTCCGTCCTGAATCAATATGGCATAGACCCGGATGTTGAATCGATCGATCATGGTGGGTATTTTGGAAATTTAAATCACGTTGCTAGTGCGTCAAATATAAGGATAAGTAATCTTAAAGGATAGCAGTCAAGAATTATCCTTCTTTTCAACATGGAATACTTTTAATACGCGGAAGCGATGGAACGCAGAGAAAGCCATCTGCGTTCCATCGCAAAGCATTTTAAAATGAGTACTTGAGCGTTATATTAGCTGTCCGGGTTTTGCCAAACATGACCACATTTTCCTTGTTGATCCCTTTCCAGTTGCCGGATTCACTGGTGCTGGATTCGATGGACGATGAAGCTTTGGAAATATACAACTCGTCGAAGAGGTTGTACGCATTCCCAATGACGCGGAGCACGTCACCATTGCTCAATGGAAGTGCATAGCTTATATTCAAATCCACCACACCATAGGATGGGAGTTTGATGCCTCCATTATTGGCGTACAGGTTATCGTAGTACAGGTAGTTTGCCTCAGCAGACAGGTTTTTAAATATTTTCCAGTTAGCTCCAATGCCAAAAGAGGTTTGAGGTGCTCCACCCACTTTGACATCGTCCCCCGATACGACAAAATCATCCACCTTTTGCCTTGCCCCTGCACCGTCGTACAGCTCTACGTCGCGGTCACCGATCACTTCCCAGTTGCCCAGGGATGCAAATCCTTTCAAGCGCAAATCTTCACCTATATGCACGCCGAGATCCAGTTCGAGTCCCGTGTGGAGTTGGTTCTGAAACAACAATTCGTAGGGATCCATTCCAATGGCCGTGTACAGATCATTGTTGGTCAATCGTACCGTACCGTCAGGCTGTACCTCCAGCGCATTAAATTCTACCCGGTTGTTCCAGGCGGTGCGATAAACATTGACATTGCCGTAAAAAGCATTGGCTGTGAATTTATAACCCAGTTCCAGACCAAAGATATCCTCGTTGTTGGTGTTTTCATTCACCACGTTGGAATTTCCTACGAATACCACATCGTGGAAAGGCTGCCGGGAATAGATTCCGGTGTTGACAAAGAATAGATGATAGTCATTGATAGCGTAACTCAAACCGAGTTTGGCGTTGTACCCATTATTGACCACTTTTTCGGAATCTTCGGTCGATTCACTTTCATAAAACAACTCATGTCGTACGTGATCCTGGGTCGAAATAGCACCCTGGATATAGGCACTGAATTGGTTTTTAGCGAACTCCAGTTGTCCAAACCCACCTGCATACCGGATCGTTTCGGCGTTGTTATAAGCTATGCGGTCTCCCCGGGGTGCAAAGTCTGAAATGGCTGCCCAGGGAGTGGCTTTATATTCCTTCCGGGCAGTATATCCGTTGGGATAAGCAGGAATACCCTCTTGCTGATATCCCGGGCGACCAAATAGATCAATCACCTGCCGGAAGTGATCCCCGTAATACCGCCTCAGGTCAGTGCCCAGACTCAGATTGAAAGCATCGGACAGATCAGTTTCATACTTCAACACTCCTCCTATCCAGTTGTGGCTATTCACGGAGGATCTCAGAATATAATTGGATTCGGGGTTGGCTGCGGTCGCATCAAAATCGATCAGACCGGATTCCGTTCTGGTCAATGGTCCTCCCAGACCCCCGGTTCCGCCTCCACGACCCAGAGAGCCGTACAGGACCGTAGAAAAAGAGGATCTTGAATTGATATCCCAATCCCAGTTAAGATTGAGGATAGGTTTGTGATAATAGTTCGTTCGTTCTGAATAATATCGACCGTCGTAAATCCCCCAGTTGCTGTTGGTTCTGGGATCGAGTTCTCCCCGGGCGTTGTAATGGCTGGCGATACTGTTGGTGAATTTCTGATCGTGTTGTTGTGGGGCACCCGTGACGAGAAAGTTGATCGAATGATTTTCAGCGGGTTTGTACCCGGCAGAAATAAAATACGTCTGTCCATTTCCTCTGGTTCCGTATCCCCATCCATCGCCTGACCAATTGGAAAACAGTACGGTCAGTCCCCACGTGTCATTGACCAGACCTGTGCTATATGAAGCACCTATCTTGTTGTAATTATCATTTCCCACGGTGGTGGAAACGCTCCCTCCCTGGACATTATCGGTGGCTTTCATGATAAAGTTCCAGGTGCCACCTACCGACGATATGGCCAGTTTGGAAGCACCAAGTCCGCGTTGGATCTGGATGGCACTGGCTACATCGGTGAGACCGGACCAATTGGACCAGTACATTTTACCGTCCTCCATACCGTTGATCGGCTGACCATTGAGGAGAAAGGCCGTGTTGGTTTGATCAAACCCCCTGGTCCACACCTCGGAGTCCCCATAACCACCAGCCTGATTGGCCACATAAATGGAGGGAGTGGCTTTGGCAATTTCAGGAAGTTCGACATTCCCGACCGCTTTGGCCTGGATTTCAGCCGATGAAATGGTGGAAACCGCCACCGGTGTATGTCTGTCTTTCACTATATCCATGACACCAGTGATGACTACTTCATCGAGTCCAAATGCGCTGCTCGTCAGGGTTATCGTGCCCAGATCATTGTTTCCGGTTTTAGTAACAGCGATGGTTTTGGATTCATAACCTACGTATGAGATGACGATCGAACCTGGAACCTGACCGAGTTGGAGGGAGAAAGCGCCGTCAAAATCGGTGATCGTCCCATTGGAGGTTCCTTTTTCCACAATGGTGGCGCCGATCATCGGATCATCCGAGTTGGCATCAATAATGGTCCCTGAAACCGATTGGGCATTACCCCAGACGACGTAGCTCAGGATAGAAATCGATACAAGTAAAATCCGCTTCATATTAATTGCATTAGGGTGAGTAATAATAATTAAAGTCAGTAGGAGAATTTCACTGCAAAAATGAGGATTTTTGTCTACTTCAGCGTTAATTCAACTTTAAATCTTCAATAATTTGCCGTAATCCGGTATAATATGACCGTTACTTGAACCGTGTACACCTATTTTGACAATGTTAATTTCATATATGTACATACATTTTATCCCGGACCGTTTTGGATCTGCCTGCGCCGATGCAGACCTGGCGTTGGTACACATCTTTTTTTAACAATCTAATACTCGTCAATTCCCCCTTTTTTACGTTCTGCAGCGTACCTACGGCACGCTATTTAATGTTTCCATATTAATTCTACCCATGCTTTGTCCCTCTGGGACATTTTTTCAGAGTGCCGTAGGCACTTCACTGTGGGTAGAAAGACAGAATAATAGATAATTTCCGTGCCGTAGGTACGGTGCATGGTGTGAATCAGCCCTGTTTTTTAGATACATTATATTTTCCTCGATGTGTACCAACGTTAGCGATGCAGACAGGTCGGCCGTCCACTTGTGCCACATAAATAGGTAAAGGACGAGGCATGAGTGAATGTAGTCTCGGAAATAAAGTGAAGGACACCGATCGTAAGATCGATGAAGGCACCCGGCTTGCTCGCCTGGAGATTTAGAATTTTTTTACGGGAGATGGCCCCATAGGACTCGTCTGCAGCTCAATCCCCTACGAAATCAATTAAAGATCACCTCATACCGGACCCCTCCTGTACCAGGATCTACCCCAATCGGGACCATAAAAATCATTTCATCTCGCCCATCAGGGAGTTTCACCTGATAGGTTCCCTGATTGTAATACCGTTCTTTCATTTCTGTAAGCAGGATCGCGGAAAATGGAGTTCTGCTATCATCTTTATCCCTGGAGAGTGCCTTCACTTCCACCAACTGCGCATCCTGAAAGTCTTCTGGAGTAAAATAAATCCGGAGTTTTTGGGATTGCCACGTTTGGAATAATTCGAGATATAAAAGATTATTTTCAGTTTTCATCATTGATTATTTATTATCCGGTGACCACACCATATACTGATATACGCCTTTGTCCTCGGTAAGAGCAAAGCCCAACCGAAGATATAACCTCATAGCTGGATTAAAATTTTCGACGTGAATACCGATCTTTTTTTGATCTGTCCGACCTTTATCCAGTAAAGACTGTAAAATATGACTTCCCCACCCTTGCCCCCGGAATTCCGGGAGAAATGCTATATCGATAATTCTTATTTCTTGTTCCCATTCGACCATATATAATCGGCCAGCCGGAATTCCCTGGATGAGGATGATGTCGAACTGTGCACCCGTATAATTTTCCGTATAATATCGATGTTGTGCCGTAAATTGCTGTTCGATAAAAGCCGCCTTTTGATCAGCGTTCCAATCTGTTAATTTCAATTCCTCTTCCCGGATACTTCCGTACAATTTCCTGAGAAAATTAATATCCTCCTCGACCACCGGTTTCAATTCCAACTCTGGTAAATCAATCTCAAATCTTTCTTTATTCCCAATAAAAGCCATCTGCTGATTCAAAACTTTAATTTCTGGTTTACCTATTTTCCCAATGACCGACAATATACGATGATTATCGAATCAGAATGTGCATGGATTCCCAACAAAATTTTATGATCTCGGCGGGAAAACTCCTTGCAATGCAATACAAAAATACATCGTGAGGAATGGTTGCATATTGTTATGCGGCAAAGAACTTCCTTCGGGTAGAATCGAACCAGGGTGCAATTGATTCAAATTTGAAGAGGTATCTGTTTGATAAATCAAACCTCCGGAGGACCTTGAGACAGAAACATTATTGGATGGAATACTGACCGTGGCTTCGGAATTACTGGAATTAAAGAGATGCGCATGGCCTGGCATTTCACTTTCCAGCAATGTGACCGTTTGCGATCCTCCCTGCTCACCCAGATCATGAAGAGATAAACCGGGGCCTTGTTGGGGATGCATAGGTGCACTCCCCTGAAGATCAGGAAGGGCAAAATTACTTTTTCCATTTCCGCCGTAGGTAGTTCCTAAAAGCGAAAACAATGCGGTATTTTGACTGAGTGGTAATAACTGCCCATCGCACCAGGCCCAGCCTTTTGGTGCAAAGTTGAAAGGGAAAATTCTTATTTCTGCTACGAATGGATCCGCCATTGAAAAGTGTTAATTTGGTGAAGGAAATATCCCTTGCAATGCTATACAAAAACTGACCGTAAGAAAAGGCTGCATATTCAAATGCGCCTGACTGCCTCCGACGTTACCTACGCTTGCTGCATTAATAGCAGTCAGAGACACTGGTTCCCCGTAACCGTTGTTGAAAGGCGCCAGCAGAGCATTTCCAGGAACAGTACTATTCCCATCATTTGAAGATCCTGAGAACGAATGCGTATGGGAGGGCAGCTCAGCTATGGAAAGCACGTGAGCGGCTTCACCCCCTCGATGTCCCAGGGTGAAACCGCTTCCGACGTGGATTGGCACCCTGCCCCTCAAATCTGGTAACGCAAAATTTACACGCCCATCCCCCCCAAAAGTGGTTCCCAATAATGAAAACAGAGCCTGGTTTTGGTTGATCGGCAATAGCTGCCCATTGGTCAACGCCCAGCCCTTGGGTGCGAATACAAAACTAAATATACGGATCTCTGATAAAAATGGTTCAGCCATTACCTTAGGATTTCAAAAGGTAAATATAGACTAATATATCCTCATATAACAAAATATTTCCGAGGATAAAAAACTTTTTTATCCCTGCCTTATAAAATACAAACAAGGTAGATAATTATATCAGCAGGGTATGAGTATTATGACAAGTGAGAATTATTAAACCAGTCAACTCCGTGGCGGAAATACTCCTTGCAAAGCAATGCAAAAATACATGGTCAGATAAGGTTGCAAATTGTTGTGTGGAGAGCTACCGCCAGCAGGAACTATTTCTTCATGTGACATTGGAATAGTGGTCGGTTTATCAGAGCTATAAACCATAGCTCCATCAGTCCGGGAAATCGAAGAGTCCCCATCAGGAGTATTCACAGTAGCCTGTGCATTCCCGCCTGTGAGAGTATGAGCATGTGCCGGCATTTCACTTTCCAACAATGTCACCGTTTGCGATCCTCCCTGCTCTCCCAGGTCATGAAGGGAAAGTCCCGGGCCCTGTCCGGGATGCATGGGTACTCTTCCCTGTAAGTCGGGCAAGGCAAAATTGCTCTTTCCATTTCCGCCATAGGTAGTTCCTAAAAGCGAAAACAAAGCGGTATTTTGACTCAATGGTAATAATTGTCCATCACACCAGGCCCAGCCTTTTGGTGCGAAATTAAATGGGAAAATTCGGATTTCAGCTACAAATGGATCAGCCATAAATTATTGGATTTTAAGTGGGAGAAGGGAAAATTCCAAACAATGATATTATAAAATTAATGCACAGGTAAGGCATCATATTGTTGTGCGGTTGGCTCCCCCCCGACGAACCTATCGAAGAGGCAGACATGGGTAAATTGGGGGTTTGTGGACGGTATATGCTGACGTTGGGAGACGAAGCCAATAACTTATTGCCAGGATTGGCATCTGAACCCGTTGCAGTGCTTGCTAAAAAAGGGTGGGAATGCGCCGGTATTTGCGACACCGTCAATGTCACCGATTCAGCGCCTCCTGTCTCCGCCAGGATAAATCCATTTCCCTGATGTATCGGGATTCTTCCACGCAAATCGGGTAAGGCAAACGTGGATTGGCCATCTCCGCCATACGTAGTTCCTATCAATTGGAACAGAGTTTCATTTTCAGAAATAGGCAATAATTGCCCTTCACAAAACATCCATCCGGCTGGGGCAAAATTACCTGCAAACATTCTAAACTCACCGACGTAAGGTTGTGCCATAGTGTATCAATTTTATATATATAATTCTTTAATTAGGAGAGGGGAATATTCCTTGCAAAGCAATGCAATAATTTACTGTCAAAAAGGGCTGCATATTCTGATGTGCCTGGCTACTACCCGTGTTGCTGATGGTCATCCTGTTGAGTGCCACCGACGAACCACTACCATATCCGTTGTTGAATGGCCCCAATAAACTGTCTGCAGGAACCGGACTATTGCCTTCTGAGGACGAAGCATTCAACTGGTGCGTATGCGACGGTAGTTCCGTAATACTAAGCGTATGCGCCTGTTCTCCCGCACGTTCACCCAGAGAATGTCCATCCCCTACATGTAATGGTGCCCTCGAACGCATATCAGGCAGGGCAAAATTGACCCTTCCATCTCCCCCGTAGGTGGTACCCAATAGCGAGAATAAAGCCTGGTTTTGATTTATGGGCAATAACTGCCCGTTGCATAACGCCCAACCCTTCGGCGGGAAAACGAAACTAAACATACGAATCTCTGAAAGAAATGGTTCTGCCATGGTTTTATTTTAAAGTGCTGTAATATACTAAATAATATTTTGCAATTGTGATTTTTTTATTCACAATTTGTACCACTTCCCGTAGCACCACAAACTAAAGTTGCATCAACTCCACCCCCCGCAAAAGAAGGGAAGGGGCCGTTGGTCATCACATTCATTCGACCAGCCATATAGGTACTCAGGTTTGCAGACGCAGTCCCCATTACACATCCGAATTCTCCGTTTGCACTCCCCGCATATCCAGGGAAATTGAACCTGGCATCGCTGCTGATTTGATCGGCGATAAGGGCATTGGCTGCAAACATAGGCCCGCTGGCATTCAACGTATTTCCTCTTACATCAGCACATACAAAGGCAAAATCCCCGCTAACGGCAGATCCACCTACCAAAATTCGCATAGCAGTATAGCCATTCCCCGTCATTCCCGTCACAGAATTATTAATTACCGTAGCATACGTCTCTGCTCTGCTGCCCGCATTAGGGCCTCTATTGGCGGTGACTTGAATTCCATTGCCACCGTACACACCGGAAATCATATTACCAGATATGAGAACCTTGTGAATAAGGTCACCTCCACCTAAGCCATTCTTTTCACCTCCCGCTAGCAATCCACTGACCGAATTACTGATGGTATTATTGGATATAATTCCGGTCACCATCCCCTGATTGGATAAGAAATTGGCTGTGATGGAATATGCTTCTGAACCGGAGAAGACACAATCATCCACCACATAATTATATGTAATATTGCTCGTATTGTCACCACCGCTCAAAGTGATACCTCCTCCACCAACGACAATGTTGGAATGTGCATTCGTGAAATCACATCTCTGAATCTTCACGCCCACGTTCGAATTTCCGAGTGCATTCACTTGCATACAATCCGCCCTGGCACCGGCAAATTCTGTATCGGATACCCGCATTTTGACGATCGCATTGTTCAGAGTCTGGACCAGGATACCATCGTTGCCAAAATTGGTGCTATTTAAACCGATAAAACTATTTTCTACGATCAGACTATCCAGATTGCCCGAATTATTTTCGATGCGGATAATATCTTCCAGACCTCCGGTCAAACTGCTGGATCTCACCAAAGCCATACCGGTCAAACCATCAAAGGATACCACTCCCTCATCCTCGCCAGTACTGGTTCCATATGTCCCCGAAAACGTGCAATATTCCAGAGAAAAATTGGAGACATCATTCCCCAGCAATCCAAAATTTTGGAACGTACCATTGAGTTGCATTCTTTTGAGGTGGACGTGGGCGGTATTGTTCAGATAAATGCCGATTCCTGCTGTAGTGGACCCGTCGGCACCCGTCTTCCCTCCAATGGTTCCTCCCGAATTATTACCACCCAAAGAGGTATTAGTATTATCACCAATGACGGTCAATCCACCTGCTGAACCCGTATTGCTGAGCACAATAGCCGGAGCGCTACCCGCCGAAGCTGTTATACTTTCAAAATTGAGATGACTGCTGCTGATAGGACTATTGGTCACACTTATGGTGGTTCCTGTAGTACTCGTGAGTTTATTACCAGAACCCGTTACCGCCAGGCTGCCCGTATTGGAGTTGGCATTGATACCGATCCCGGAAGAAGTCGTAATATTCATGCCTCCGTTGATAAAAGAAACATTACCGGAATTGGAGTGGATGTATACTCCATTTCCAGTGGTAGAATTTGTGATAGTGGTAGAACCAAACTGAACCGGAGCGGGCGAGGTTGTAATATCAATCGCGTCGTTGACAGTATGGTTGTTTAAAGTCACCGACGATCCCATAGTTGTCCCGATATTCACCATCGAAGTATTTACGTTTTCCAAATATATAATATCGGTTGACCCACCAGAATTATGTGCAGTCACATTACCAGGAATCTGCAATCCAGTCCCTGTGACATTTCTCAGACGAATTCCGTAATAATTACCCGTAGAATTGAGCGCATTTAAAGCCACGTTGATCACACCACCGTTGTTGATGCTGAGTCCTCCTCCGGTTCCGGTAATGGTGGCCTGTGAAATCATCAAATTCCCGACGGTCGCCCCATTGTCGGTAATTCCATATCCCGAAGTATTTCCAAGATTCAGCCCCGTAAGCGTATTATTTTGATTGAGTGTGATTCCATTACCGGGAGAGGAAATTTGTACCCAATCACCCATGGAACCTGTAGTGGAATATCCGACCGTAGAACTTAAAGGAGGAAGTTCAATATTGGTCAATGAGGACATTCCAAATAAACTTCCCGTAGAACCTTCCCCTATAACGGTTTCCCCATTATTGAGCGTCAAATTACCGGAATATGTATTTCCGTTATCCTTTACGAATAAATATGAGCCATTTGGCATCATGGCGGCGTTGTGTTCGGCAATAGTCTTAAATGGTGAATCCAGAGAACCGTCGCCACCGGCAACAGCCTGGTCATCCATGAAATAAATGATTTCAGTTACGGCAATCGTCACGGTGGCGGTCGAGGGTGCCCCAAATCCGTTATCGATGGTGTATGTAAAGGAGTCTTCCCCTGTAAATCCGGTTGCGGGTACGTATTCAAACTCTCCGTCAGATTCCATGGTTACGCTACCGCCTTCTGTAGTCATGGTAGCTACACCCACATTCATGGCACTTCCTTCCACAGCTACGACCGTGATATTATCTCCCTCGTCGTTGGCCATCACACCGTTTCCGGCCACTTTGGATGATTCGATTGGTATATTCCCTACTGCATCATAATTGTCAGATATTGCAGCGGGGCGTTCACCTACAGCCAGAGTCACCGTGTCGGGAGTGGTATCTACTCCGATACTATTCGCTAAAATATACTCAAAGGTGACGATGCCTACAAAATTCATCGGTGGAGTAAAATTCAATACACCAGTTGCCGTAATCTCCACGCTGCCTGAAGTTCCGATCGAAATAGGACCTCCACCGATTTCCCCTGTCGCTGCATCCGCCATCCCGGCTAATTGTATGTTTTCTATCACATCAGGATTCATATCGTTGAGCGCTGAAGGATTTCCAAAATCATCCGGTCCGAAACCATTGTCATCAAATACGTTGATAATACCCATGGTAGATCCGTTCACCGCGATATGGAAATCGTTGTCACCGGGATAACTCGTACTGTCCAAAACGGCAGGTGCCGAGTCGTTTTCTCCATTTGGTGGTCCCTGAATATCGATGGTTACCACAGCATCGGAATACCCGGCTGCATTTTCAAGTCGATACATGAATGTAAAAGCACCCGCTATGGTAGGATTATTGATTGACAGGCTACCATCTGCGTTTACCGTCAGCGTCCCACCTGCAAAACTCCCGGCTCCCGTAGTACCACCCATCGCGAAATCGGTTACATCTGTGGATCCCATGATATCTCCGCCTCCAAAAGAAGTGATGGAGGAAACCGGATATCCGGGATAATCAGCTCCTGAACCATTATCAGCAAACAAGGTTCCAGACATATAATTGGTGGCCACATTAACCAGGGCGGTTAAAAAATCTGCCTGAGCGATGGGTGGATCCTGGATCACGAAAGTTACCGTAGCAGTAGATGTACCCGCTACGTTGC
>CALEIL010000556.1 GCA_937876435.1 uncultured Bacteroidota bacterium | reverse complement strand
ACCTGTCAAAAAATATTTTGAAATACCACTATAGGCACTTAAGATTTGACGCACTAGGAATTGTAACTCGAGAATGAATCGAATAAAATGGATGATACGAACTCCGATCAACTATTGTGGCTATCGCTCAAAAAAGGTGACCGGGAAGCGCTGGGACAACTATTTCAACGGCATTATCCGTCTTTGCACCAGTACGGGTACAAACTGTGTGGAAATACTGGTCTGGTAGAAGATTGCCTTCAAGAGTTGTTTTTGTATATATTTGAGAAACGACAGACCATCGGAGACGTCACTTACGTCCGTGCCTATCTATTCAAAAGTTTTCGATCACGAATCATGCGATTGCTTCGGAATCAACGTCGATCGGTGTACGTCTCCCTGGATGATGCCTGGCTGGTGTTGCCCAATGAATTGGATGTCCTGGATCGTGATGAATCACAACGCAGGGTTCTGGCCAAATTAATCAACAAACTCCCACCGCGCCAACGGGAATTGATCTATCTGCGGTATTATAATGATCTTTCACCTGTAGAAATCGCTGAAATGCTTTCCATTTCCTATCGGGCTGTCGTCAACACGCTGTACAAGGCCATGGTTGCTTTGAGGAAAGATAAATCTCTACTTCGGAAATAGCAGATATTGCCCAAAAGAATATTTTTCAAAATTTCCTGGAAATCGAAGGTGACCAAACCACTGTTTTGTTCTCTCTCCATATAGATCGATCAAAAAAAGAAGATTTATCATCTATATCATGGATAGAAAACCTGCCCTACAGATAGAATACTTAATCCAGGATCCTTCCTTCATAGAATGGGTGCACGGAGAACATAACCCGCGAACGCAGGCATGGGAGTACCGATACCAGAATAATCCCGAGGCCAGGGTGCTGATGGACCAGGCAAAGGTAGTGGTAGAGGGGATCCCATTCAACCGAAGGTTTATTTCCGATGGTAAAGTTGCTCTGGCCTGGCAAAAAATTGAAAAGGCGCTGGATCAGGTAGACGAAAAAGATCCACATAGAATACATTCATTCGGGGCCATCTGGAAAATTGCAGCCGCCGTCATCATCGTGATGATTGCCGGGACAGCCCTTTATTTTAATTATAAAAACGGTGAACAAGTATACTACAGCGATTTTGGACAGCGGATGGAGATCACGCTTCCGGATGGCAGTCATGTTACCATGAATGCGAATTCTTCGCTGAGTTTTGTACGGAGAAATCCTCGCAATGTGACGATGACCGGTGAGGTTTATTTTGATATCGCAAAAAAACCGAAAACTGGAGAGCCGTTTATAGTTCATACTCCGGATTTGGATATTCAGGTGTTGGGCACAGAATTTAACGTCAACAGCCGGCAGGAGAAAACCGAGGTATTGCTCGAAGAAGGGAGCATAGAGCTCAATATGAAAGAGCAGGGGAAGATGCTAATGGAGCCGGGCGATTTTGTGAGCTATTCACTGGCTAAAAATACGATTCTGGAACATCAATCCAATCATAAGTCTGAAGTGATTACCTCCTGGAAAGAGGGGTATTTACTGCTGGACAGTATGTCCCTGGAATCTACCTTATCCTTGCTGGAAGAAACCTACAACGTTACCACTGTCATTCAAAATGAGCAACTAAGTGGAAAAATCCTGGTCGGAGGAATACCCAATGACAACCTTGAAATGTGCGTGAAAGCGCTGCGAACTATTTACAACCTGGAAATAGTATTGACATCGGATAGTTTGATCGTCAGGTAGGTTATAATAATTTGAATAAAATAATATAATATGAGAAACAAAAAAAAGAAAACCTGGAGTCATCGGATCTTATTGCTGCTGTTACTTGGGAGTTCAATGTTCTCACAAGCATTAGCTACAACTCAGTACGACAGACAATTGAGTGAGATTCTTAACGAAATCAGTGAAAAATATCAGGTCATCATCACCTATGATGCGGCAACCCTAGAAGGGATAAAGGTAGATATAGCAGCCAGCGAACTACCTGATAGTTTTGAGGCTGCCAT
>CALEIL010000555.1 GCA_937876435.1 uncultured Bacteroidota bacterium | reverse complement strand
AAAAACGTATCCTGGACAAACTCAACGATGCGACCGTATTTGAAAAATTCTTGCATACCAAGTACGTCGGTCAGAAGCGATTTTCACTAGAAGGGGGAGAGAATACAATTCCGGCTCTGGATGCCATCATCAATTATGGCGCCCAGGATATAGTGGAGGAAGTCGTCATCGGAATGGCCCACAGGGGTCGGCTCAATGTACTGGCGAATATCATCGGTAAGACATACGAGCAGATTTTCAATGAGTTTGAAGGGACCGCTGTACCGGAGTTGGCATTTGGCGACGGGGACGTCAAATACCATCTGGGATACAATAGCCAGATCGAAGCTACCAACGGCCGGACTATTCAGATGAGATTGATGGCGAATCCTTCCCATCTCGAAGCCGTGGATCCGGTGGTTGAAGGTTTTTCCAGGGCCAAGGCGGATATTCTATACGATTCAGAGTATGATAAAATTTTGCCTGTTTTGATCCATGGAGATTCTGCTATTGCAGGACAGGGAGTGGTATACGAAACTGTACAGATGAGTAAGCTCGACGGATACTACACCGGAGGTACGGTCCATTTTGTCATCAACAACCAGATTGGTTTTACCACGGATTTTGATGACGCCAGATCGTCTACTTATTGTACCGGGGTGGCCAATATGGTTCAGGCCCCCGTATTTCATGTGAACGGGGATGACGCGGAAGCTGTGGTATACTCTGTATTGCTGGCGATGGAATACAGACAGAAATTCAACAATGACGTATTTATCGATATGGTATGTTACCGGAAGCACGGGCACAACGAGGGAGATGATCCACAATTTACGCAGCCTAAGATGTACCAGATCATCAAAGACCATAAGAATCCCCGGGAGATGTATGTCGATAAACTGATAGCACGGGATCACGTGGATCGGCAAATAGGGGAGGAGCTGGAAAAATCATTCTGGGGTAAATTACAGGATCGTCTCGATCTGGTCAAGGAGACTCCCCTGCCATATTCTTATCAGGAACCAGATAAAGCCTGGAAAGCATTGCGCATCACCAAGGATCCAAGCGATTTTACGGAATCACCCAAAACAGGAATCCCCCCAGAGGAATTGGAGTCGATCCTCAACCATATTACGACATTGCCCGAGGATTTCAATCCGGTCCCCAAAGTGAACAGGTTGTTCAAGGGGATGCACAAATTGCTGAACGACGATCTGCTGGATTGGGGATTAGCTGAAATGGCCGCGTATGGTTCCATACTGCTGGATAACCGCAACGTGAGAATGAGCGGGCAGGATGTCAAACGAGGTACGTTTTCCCATCGACATGCTATGGTATATGATTCCAAAACATTTGAACCACTGAACAGGCTCGATGGATTGGCGGAAGAGCAAGGCCAGTTTATGATATACAATTCCCTGCTTTCGGAATTTGCGGTACTCGGATTTGAGTACGGATATTCTCTGGCTACACCGGAAGCCCTGGTCATATGGGAAGCTCAGTTTGGGGACTTTTACAATGGAGCACAAACGATCGTTGATCAGTTTATATCCGCAGGTGAGAGCAAATGGCGTAATATGAGCGGACTGGTGATGTTGCTGCCCCACGGTTATGAAGGACAGGGCCCGGAACATTCCAGTGCCCGTCTGGAAAGATTTCTTATGATGTGTGCCGAATACAATCTGACGATCACCAATATCACTACCCCGGCAAATTTCTTCCACGCCATGAGGCGGCAACTGGACAGGCCATTCAGGAAACCACTGATCAATATGGCGCCCAAATCCCTGCTCAGGCATCCAAAATGTGTCAGTCCAAAATCCGACTTTCACAAAGGGAAAAGATTTCAGGAATTGATCGATGATCCCAATACCGTGGCTGCCAAAAATGTCAAACGGGTGTTGTTGTGTTCCGGAAAGATATATTATGACCTCCTGGAGAAGAAAGAATCCGAACAAATCAAAGAAGTGGCTATCGTCCGGATTGAACAATTGTACCCTTTGCCTGGGTATCAACTGGATAAAATCAAACGGAAATATTCGGGGGCAGAATTTTTCTGGGTCCAGGAAGAACCGGAAAACATGGGTGCCAACCGATTTATCCGATATCGGATGCAGAAATGGAACCTGACGTCCATTTCAAGAGAAACCAGCGCTTCACCCTCCACCGGATACAAGAAAATCCACGATGAACAACAAACCATATTAATTTCCAAAGCATTCGGTGATTTGTAACAGGATGATCTGATTGTCTCAGCAAACCGACCAGGGACTCGTATCACTGTAAATCGAGTTTAATACCCGGGGCGTTTTGGATTGATCGGCCCATGCATGCTTGGCCCAGCTTGCCCGTCGTGCCCGCCTGGGTATGTGCACCGGGGTAAGATGTGCCACAAAAATTGGTGAAGGTCGAGGCAGGACGAATGTAATCGCGTCAATTTTTTTGAAGGGATCGTTCGTACCCACGTACGATATGAGGAACCGAAAAATCCCTTTTACCGGTGAGCTGGCAGGCATAGCCGGATTTCTGTCGAGTATTTCCAACGAAGAGATTTTCCAATTTTTGGCACAGAAATCGGTCAAATTCAAACGTTTCGGGTATATATCTTGTCCAGGCAGAAGAGAAGAGGCCAGGTCGGTATTATGCAGGGTTTTCATTGACACAGAAGATCCTTCACGGATAGTCAATACACCAGGCAGACCCGGTCCCAGAAAAGGTTTGTCCCGGATGACCTGTAGATCTACCCGGATCTATAGAATTCTACTGGTCATCCTGTCAGGATCAGAAGATTCTGAACGAAAGTTTGGATCTTTTCCTATGTTTTTTTGATGATCAGTACCCCTCTAAATCCATTTTTAAAAACACTAGCCACTCAGGCCAAAATATGTCGGTGTTAATTTTTGGATATTTTATTTCCCGTCCATAGTCTTCAGATAATTTATAACTGCTATTTATACCGCTTTGGCAATCATAAATAAATGGGCAATGGTGGGATTTTCATATTGAATGTAAGCGGACTTTGCTCCGGGGAATGGCACATCTATTTTTTCATATTCCGCATATTTTTGGACGTTATTTGGAAATTATTAATAACTTTCCCGTCATGAATGAGATGAATATCACGAATTTGTGTGTTTCACCTCATAATTTGTAGAATGGAAAGAATAAAACTGGGACCTAAATGATCATTGACACGCATGCTCATTTATATCTTGAAGAATTCAGGTCGGACATAGATCAGGTGGTAAATCGTGCAAGGGAAGCCGGGGTGGAGGAAGTTTACCTGCCCAATATCAACAGTGAAACGATTGATGATTTGTTTGATCTGTGTGACCGATATCCGGAATTTTTTAAACCCATGCTTGGATTGCATCCGGTATATGTGAAAGAGAATTTCAGAACTGAACTCGACAAGATCGAGAAGAGACTTGATGAGAGACCACTGGTTGCTATTGGTGAGATAGGTTCTGATGCATATTGGGACACCGGATTTCTCAAAGAACAGGAGGAGGCTTTTGACATTCAATGCAACTGGGCTGCCCAAAGAAATTTACCTATCGTCATTCACGCCAGGGACTCGATGGATATGCAAATCAGGATGGTGCAAAAGCAGGACAAATCACTAAAAGGTGTATTTCATTGTTTTACTGGCACTGAAGAGCAGGCCCGTTTGATCATGGAAATGAATTTTTTATTGGGAATTGGTGGGGTATTAACTTATAAGAACAGTACCTTAGATGAGATAATCCGAGTCATCGGGTTGGATCGGGTGGTTTTGGAGACGGATTCACCATATCTTTCGCCGGTACCGTATCGGGGCAAGCGCAATGAAAGCGCTTATTTACCTCACGTGGTCGATAAGCTTTCAAAAATACTTGCCATAGAAGACGTAGAAATAGAACGCATTACGAGTCACAATGCCAGGAAAATTTTCAATTAGAAAGAAAGTTTATTGTGTAACTCATAGGAAATAGATACCTTAACGGCTTGTATCTTGAAATTATATAAGCTTTCGAGAAATTTGGTTTTTGAATGAAGTTTGCTAATTTTAGCAGGATTTTTGAAAAAAGTGCCTGATATTGGAGAGTTGGCCGAGTGGTCGAAGGCGCACGCCTGGAAAGTGTGTATACCTCTAAAGGGTATCGAGGGTTCGAATCCCTCACTCTCCGCAGTTAATTTGGAATTAATTATTTTGAAAAATATTCGTTAAAAAAATGTTTATACCATGCGTAAATTAGTTGCATTACTACTTGTTTTGGGTGTAGCTGCCTCATTTGGAGCTACCGAAATTTTAGCTCAGGAACAGTCCGCTTCTGGCTTTCAGGTGTTAAAAGAAAAATTCATCCAGGGAGATTGGAGGTATATGGCTCCTGTATTGATCTGTTTGATTATTGGATTGGCATTTTGCATTGAGAGAATCATTACTCTGAATCTCGCTACTGCGAATACAGACAAGCTGTTGAATAAAATCGACAACCGTTTGGCTGAGGGAGATCTGGAAGGTGCTATGGAGGTATGTAAATCTACATCCGGACCTGCTGCCAGTGTTCTCTATGAAGGTCTTCGCAATGTGGACAAAGGACCAGAAGGGGTCGAGCGCGCTATCTCTGCGTATGGATCTGTCCAAATGGGTCTGTTGGAAAAAGGATTGATTTGGATTGCTTTGTTTATAGCCATTGCTCCGATGCTTGGTTTCATGGGTACGGTAATCGGTATGATCCAGGCTTTTGACAACATCCAGGCGGTGGGAGATATTTCACCAACCATCGTAGCAGGAGGTATCAAGGTGGCGTTGTTGACAACCGTATTCGGGTTGATCGTGGCCATTATTCTTCAGATTTTCTACAATTACATCGTTGCTAAAATTGACGGTATAGTCAATCGTATGGAGGATGCTTCAGTAGGTCTTTTGGACGTACTGGCCCGGAACAATTATTTCAAGTAAAAAACAACACCTATGTATAAGTTATTTTCTAAATATGGATTGCTCCTGGCTTTTGTCATCGGATTGGTCTTTACCTTGATCTTCCTGGTCCCTGTCCTGACAGGTATTCCAGAAGGATTCAGTGAGCTCCCGGTAGAGGAACAGGCAACCTCCAATGCATTTGATATTGGGCTAAAAGCGACCATAGGTTTGTTGATAGCCACTATCATTATATTGATCCTCGCGGCGCTGGCTGGTGTTGCTAAAAATCCCAAAGGAGCTATTATGGGAATTATTGGTATCGCAGTATTGTTGATACTAGTATTCGTGCTTTATTCTACTACTCCGGCAGAAGATAATGGCAGGGTACTGGCAGCTATGGATGAATTCAACGTCACTCAGAATCTGGCTAAATGGATCAGTGCCTTTCTCAAAGGTTCCTTCGTCTTAGCGGGTATTGCCATTGTATTGATGGTACTCGGAGAGGTGAGGAATCTATTTAAGTAGACCAAAAAACACAATTATGGCACGTGATAAAAAAACAGCACCAGAAGTAAATGCGGGATCGATGGCGGATATAGCCTTCCTCCTGCTGATTTTTTTCCTGGTGACCACGACGATCGATTCCGATAAAGGGATCACTGTGCAACTACCCCCATGGTCAGAAGAACCACCTGATCCCACTAAACTGGCAACCAGAAACGTTTTTAGTGTTTTGGTCAACGCCAACGATCTGTTGTTGGTTCGGGATGAACCAACAGATATTAACAGTCTTCGTGAAAGAGCCAAGGAATTCATCATGAATCCCCAGGGACGGGAAGACCTGGCCGTTTCCCCGACACAAGCCATCATTTCATTGAAAAATGACCGGGGTACGACCTATTCGGTTTATCTGGAAGTATACAATGAACTCAAGGCTGCGTACGATGAACTGTGGGAGGAAGAGTCTCAAAGGATGTATGGTGTTCCCTATACTGATCTGAGTACTGAGCAGAAAAGAGCAATAAGAGCTAAGATTCCATTGGTCCTTTCTGAAGCAGAACCAACCAGTTTTGGGTCTGAAGATTGATAATAATGAATATTAAATATAATTATGGCACATTTTAAGAAAAAAAGAGGGAAGTCAACGCCGGCGATTTCTACAGCGTCATTGCCTGACATCATCTTTATGCTATTGTTTTTCTTCATGGTGGTGACGGTTATGAGGGAAGGAGAGCGAATGGTCCAGGTAGTGGTTCCTATGGCAACGCAACTGGAAAAACTGGAGAAGAAATCTTTGGTCAATACGGTCTATATCGGTCGTCCAACCCAGAAATACCAATCTATCTATGGTACCAGACCAAGGGTCCAATTAGATGACAAATTCTCCAATCACCTCGATGGCGATATTGCGTTATTCCTCGAGCAGCACAAACTGCGGGTGAACGAGCAGTTGTGGGGACAGATTACCACCTCTATCCGGGCTGACCGTGATGTCACTATGGGGATCGTGACTGATGTAAAAACTGCTTTGCGGAAATCCAATCAGTTGAAAATAAATTATTCAGCGACCCTGGATGCGGCACGGATGGCCACCAGCCCTAATTGAGCATAAGACAAGCAAATCAATGAATACGTATGGTACCATACGTAGGGGTTAAATACTAAGAACAGGCTGTAAATTTTTTTACAGCCTTTTTTTTTTAGACGTGCCTGATATCGGATAACCAGGTACTCTATTTTTTTTTTTTCGATATATTTTCAAACCAATATTGTAGCCTTGATAGATTGGGACCGGAAATGTTCCATCCTCCGGATTTTGCATCCATACTTTGTTCCCGCTGGATGATGATATCCGGCAAGTAGCGCACTATACTCCCCCATGCATTGTCTCATGGACCTGAACCAGGCCATACCTATTACTTCCGCACACCGTTGATACGCAATAAGGGATGTAGCACACATGAGTGGCGTGCCATAATTTTTAACAAGACAAGGTTAGAATTACCGCAACCGATCCATTGATTTAACCAGCTTCTCATCTTTGCCGATATTTTTAACCGCCAATACCAGAAAAACGATGGATATAAATGGAAAGGCTATCCCAAATCCGGGTTTGATATAAGTTATATCAATGATGGTGCTCAGATCCGCGTACGACATGTAAATAGCCAGTACGATGAACAGGAGCACAACCAGCATGGCTACCCTGCTAAGAGTTTTTTGCAGTTTTCTGTTGCGAAACAGGAAAATGGCTGCCAGGGAGAATAAAATCACCAGCGAACAAAATACGATCAGAAGATTTTGATCGTAGATATCCAGTAATTTATCATTGAAATACGCCAACTCACCCAACGCGGTGGGAGAATTGGTTTCAATTTTGAGTAAATCAGCTGATTCCATGAACAATCCCCCCATCACCAGTGCGGAAAGGAATAGATAAATTGATTGAATACGTTGTATCATTGCAGTGAGTTTTGGGCAAAAATAGATGATTTTAAGGAATAGTGGTCAATGAAATTGGGATTTGACCATGAAACAAGCTGGATACCTCCGGGCCCTTAATTTCCTGCAGAGATTTGTGTCGACCTTCGAGTTTGGTATCAGATTAACCTCCTCAAACGTTATAAAACGGGTAGTGCCTCGCAAAGAGAGATCAGTCAATTAGGAAAATTTTTATTTTATGAAAAGGATGTGTCAGTATTGTCCTAATTTTGTCCGATGACTATGGATGGACATAACACCGTGAAAGTCGAAAGGCGCTGGATTGTATGGTTTTGGACCCTCTTTCTGACCGGAACATCCTGTGGTATGGTATTGGGTCAGAATACCGGTCAGGTCGACACATCGAAAACCAATACGACGATTATCCTGGATGAACCCGCTGACTACGTCCGTTTGTTTACCAGGGATTCTGTACAGTATCAGCAATTGGTCGGAAACGTCCGTATGCGCCACGACAGCACCTTTCTGCGTACTGATTCAGCTATCCTCGATGATCGCAATCAGGTCGAAGCTTATGGCAACGTCGTGATACAGGAACTCGACAGTACGCACATCTTCGCCGATACGTTGTGGTACGATGGCAATATCAAGCTGGCAGAACTTAGAGGGCAGGTAGTATTGGAAAAAGATTCCCAACGGTTGTTTACCCCACATCTGTTCTATGAACTCGATACCCGGATTGCCAGATACCATCAGAAATCATATATGATGGATGCCGATATGCAACTCAGTTCCCTGAGAGGAATATTTTATATCAACGAGGACCGGGTATTATTTCAGGACAGCGTTTTGGTCGTTAGCGATTCTTTCAATCTCAAAGCCGATTCCATGGCGTTTTTCACCCAGGAACGCAGAGTCAGGTTTCTCGGACCCACCATTGTATACAATGATACGAGCCGTTTGTACGCAGAAAATGGTTACTACCTGATCAATGAGCAGGAAGCGTTGTTTTACAATTCTGCCCAATTCGAATCGGATTCTACCCTGGGTTCGGCAGATAGTATTTACTTTTTCGGAAATGAGGGCAGGTACATCATGATAGGAAATGCGTACCTCGACCAGGGCACGCAAACCGCGACTGCCCAAAAAATTATTTATGAAGAGAAGGAAGGCTTGTTGTATCTATATGGGAGCGCTGAAGTTGTAGGAGATGACGTGAACGCGACAGGCGATAGCCTGATATACAATACCGAGACGCGGTCGGTCCGATCCCGAGGACGTTCCCGCGTGGAGCGCACCGATTTTACACTCCAGTCAGATTTTATGGATTACAATGATGACACTCAGCAGGGAGTAGCTTCCGGTAATGTAATATGGGAAGATAGCTCGGGGATGAAAAGAATTCTGACAGATAGTTTGGAATACAGCAGCGATGGTCAGACGGCCAGGGCTCTTTCTCTTCACCAAAGGCCTTTATTGGAATGGAGCAACGAAGAGGGGGATACCTTGAAATTGATTTCAGACACGCTTTTGACCTATAGAACTATTGTTTCGCGACAGGACACTACCGGTCTTTTGGTCAGTGATACTACTCAGGATTTCAGTGCTTACCATCAGGTGGCGATCATACGGGAAGATTTTCACGGACGGGCAGATTCTCTGGCTTATAAAGAATCAGATTCGCTGATCGTCCTGTACGGCAATCCGATTTTGTGGATGGATACTACCCAGCTCAGTGGTGACACGATATTTATTTCGATCCGGGAAGGAGAGATCCGGGATGTACTGATCAAAGGAAATGGATTTATCATAACGTCCCCGGACAGCATATTTTTCAATCAGATCAAAGGCAGGACGATCACGGCCTGGTTTGAGGATGGAGACTTGTACAAGACCGACGTGGAAGGCAATGCAGAATCTATCTATTTCCCGCTGGATGAAGCTGGGGCCTATATCGCAATGAATAAAATTATTTGCAGTCGGATCGAAATGACATTTGAGAACAGCGCGGTCACAGGAGTATCTTTTCTGGAAAAACCTACGGGTGACCTGATCTCTATGAAAGAGGTCAACGCTGAAAATTCCATTCTCAAAGGATATCAGAATCTGGGTCAACTCAGACCAGTCGATATTGCAACAGAGAGACTTCTCCAAATCGGGACTGCGATCTCTGTACCGGAGGTGGAAGAATTTTGAGTGCGGGTATATGAGTTTTTGGAAAGGGAAAATCTATACTGACGTACGCTCTCCGTCTCTTATCCCCCCACTTCTAAATCCACCACTTGTTTCATACCCACTAACAAATAAAAAAACCTTCTGATACTCAAAGCATCAGAAGGTTTGGATAGTTTTTTCCCTGTTCATGGAATTGTAGGAAAAAAATCTGGTCCCGCAGACCA
>CALEIL010000554.1 GCA_937876435.1 uncultured Bacteroidota bacterium | reverse complement strand
ATGAAGGGGCTGAAACGGAAAACGTCGAACTCTCCAATTATAAAATCATGGAACACGCCGTACGGAATGAAATAGTGATCGCACTGACGCGTCGGGAAAATGGCAAATGGGCGCATTCCCCTTCCTGGTATCGAATAAAATTGAATTAAATCAAAGAATAACAAATGAACAGTCTTCATACCGTCCTAAGAATGATTTTGTTTTGCATAAGCATTTACTGCTTGTCTACCACCAGCGTATGTGCTCAGTCGTCGGGGCCCGTTACCACGCTTATACTAAACCCCGGGGAGAACAATCCCCGCAACAGCGAAGGGGATTTCGTGAAGCTGAAGGATGGACGGCTAATGTTTGTATATTCTCACTTTGTCGGGCAATCCTCGAGTGATTTTGGCAATTCACACCTCGCAGCCCGGTATTCGAGCGACAACGGTAATACCTGGTCGTCGTCCGATGAAATTATCGTAGAGAATGAAGGGGCTATGAATGTGATGTCCGTCTCGTTGCTGAGGCTCCAAAATGGCGATATAGCGTTGTTTTATGCACGAAAAAATTCCATCCACGATTGCATACCGTTTATGCGAATTTCTTCCGATGAAGGTCAGACCTGGAGCGAACCCATTCGCTGCATTACAGATAAGGAAGGGTATTTTGTGTTGAACAATGCCCGGGTCATCCAATTGTCAAGTGGCCGTTTGTTGATGCCGGTAGCTCATCATGTGTCTGAAGACCGACCGGGAAATCTGGAACACAATTTCAACAACTATGGAATACTGTATTGCTACTATTCTGATGACAACGGACTTACCTGGAAGCAAAAAGGCGAAGTAAAAATTCCTGAGGGGTTGATGGCGCAGGAACCCGGGTTGATCGAGATGAAGAACGGGGACGTAATGATGTACATCCGGACCGATTCCGGAGTCCAATACGCCTCCTATTCCAAAAACAAAGGCAAAAAATGGTCTCCAGCTATCCCGACCAACATTCCATCTCCCCTGTCTCCGGCTACCATAGCCAGAATTCCTTCCACCGGCGATTTGATTTTGGTGTGGAACAATAATGGGGTCAAAAAAAATAATTACCGGGGAAGACGCACCCCGCTCAATATCGCAATCTCCAAAAATGAAGGCCTTACCTGGGAGAACGTCAAAACATTGCACGAGGATCCCGATGGCTGGTATTGCTATACAGCGATCCGTTTTCCCGGCAATGACGAAGTGATACTGAGCTATTGCGCCGGCAATCGACCTGCTGGTACAGCTCTTTCGATTACGAATATTACAAAAATGAACATCGGTTGGTTATATGAATAATTTATCTTTCATATGGACACTTGCGTTCACTTCAGTGTTGTTCCTGGGAGGAGTGGAACTGAAAGGTCAGATTGATGATCAAACGATCGTCCACGAAGTCCTTTCATCTCCCGACAATCCCCGAAACAGCGAAGGTGATTTTATCACATTGAATGATGGAAGAATTTTGTTCGCCTATACCCGGTTTACGGATTCCTCGAGCGACCACGCACCCGCCCGGATCATGGGTCGGATGAGTTCCGATCAGGGGAAGACATGGTCCACCGAAGACCTGTTGATAGTGGCCAATGAGGGGCAGCAAAACGTGATGTCGGTCTCCTTTCTTCGTTTGCAAAACGGGAATATCGCGCTTCTGTATGCCCAGAAAAATTCCCTGGAAGACTGCATTCCACACGTTCGCATCTCCACGGATGAAACCAAAACCTGGAGTGATCCGCGACCAATCATCACCGATCAGAAAGGCTATTTCGTGATTAACAATGACCGCGTCATCCAATTGGAGTCCGGCAGGATGCTCGCGCCAGTATCGCTTCACAAAACACCAAACTCGGACTGGAGCCACCGGGGAGAAATCCGGTGCTATTTTTCAGACGATAATGGAATCACCTGGAACAGAGGCCAGGCGGTACCGGCACCTTCAGGGGTGATCACTCAGGAACCTGGGGTGGTACAACTCAATGAAGGAATTGTCATGATGAATATCCGGGCCAATTTTGGAGTCCAATACAAATCGTACTCCCACGATCAGGGCGTGACCTGGAGCCTGGCTGAATCTGCCGATATTCCCTCACCGATCGCCCCGGCTTCTTTGGAAAAGATATCCTCCACAGGAGATTTGATATTGGCCTGGAACAATAATGGAAAATCCGGCCCCGGATATTTCAAGTCCAAAAGAACTCCCCTGACGATCGCTGTTTCAAAGGATGAAGGTCATACCTGGGAGCAAATCCAAAACCTGGAAGGAAGTATCCATGCTTCCTACGCCTATACGGCTATTCACGAAATAGAGGATCATATCCTGTTTGGGTACTACATCAAGCACGATGACAAACCAGGGTATGACCTCCGGATCAGGAGAATACCCCTGACAGAAATTTACAATGCCCCGGCACCAGAACCGGTTTTGATCGTAGTCAACAAGCATTCCAATACCCTGTCTTACGTGGATCCTATTGCACTGGAAGTTCTGGAAACTATTTCCATCGGTAACAATCCCCATGAAATCACCATCACTCCCGATCAAAGATATGCCTACCTGAGCAGTTATGAGGCCCCCGGCAATTATATTATAGTGGTCGACCTGATGAAAAGGCAACAAATCGATACCATCCAGACCGGGAAATACCACCGGATCCACGGCGCCGCCATGGCACCGGATGGTCAATTTGCCTATTTTACGGCGGGCCAGTCCGGGTATGTAATCGAAGTGGATATAGCGACGAATACGATCAGCCGGACTATTTCGACCGGTGGGGACCTGTCGCACATGGTGTACGTGTCCCCGGATGGTATGCATCTGCTCACAGCCAATATCACCTCCCGGAATATATCCATCATCAACCGGAAAACGGGTAAATTGGAAACATTAATACCGGCTGGCGAAGGCGTGGAAGGGATGGCGTTTACGCCGGATGGTAAATTTCTATGGGCACTCAACCAAACCGGAGGAACGATCACCATCATCGATTGGTCACAGAAAAAAGTGGTAGATGAAATAGATTGCCCGGGCATGCCTGTCCGCATCCGGTTTACGCCTGATGGAAAGCGGGCTTTGGTGGCCGGCTGGGTCAGGGAAGGTACCCTGACCGTCCTGGATGTGGAATCCAGGAAGGAAATCAAAAGGATTCCGGTGGGGAGTCTGGCGATCGGGGTGGAATTGTCTTCGGACGGGAACTACGCCTTCGTGGGATGTGAAGACGCCGGAGAGGCTAAAATTGGAAAAGATGGAAATGAAACCATCGACAGGATAGAAGAAGAGTCCGATGGGGTTCACGTGGTGGACCTTGGAAGCCTGGAAGTAGTGAAGGTAATCAAAACCGGGTTGGGGCCCGATCCAATGCAAATGTGGTGGCCTCCGAATCGATTGGTCAAAAAATAAATAGATGAAAAACAAGAGAAAATGAAAGAGATGAACATTGAATGTACAAGGATCGGTAAGCTAGCCCATACGGGCAAGCTGGGAAGGATTGGCGGGAAGGGAAAGATTGCCGAGCCTGATTATGTAGTTCGGGTGTTGTATAGAGAACTGGTTTCAGAGTTTGATAACATGGCTCGGCAATCCTCCCACCTCTCATGCGTCCCGCCGGCTTATGGCTCAGACATCCGTATGGACCGATCCCGGATCAGCGAAATCGATACAGTAACCGCTGCACCTCAGCCTGCGGTCACACACAAACATATTAATTTAAAGGCTTTAGCCCGATTTCTGACTGGGCTAAAGCCCAGATTTTCTTATAGCTTCCTCACCCCAATCTGGAAGGGCGGGGTTACATTCATGGCTCGGCAATCCTCCCGCCCCTCAGCCTCCCCGCCGGCTTACCGATCCCAGTTAAGTGCAAGGATCGGTAAGCTAGCGGGGAGGATTGGCGGGATGGGAAAGATTGCCGAGCCTGATTCAGTTGGCAGTGTAGGATATTTTAATTTCACGAACATCTTCTTACGGATACCAATTCTGCTGATAGCTGGGATGTTGGCCATTTCTTGCAACGATAATGGTCCAAATACAGAAAACAATTCATCCCAGACCGCCGCTCCCGACATCACCCTCGAACTCAATCCCTCGGAAAACAATCCCCGCAACAGCGAAGGTGATTTCGTTACGCTGAAGGATGGGACCGTGATGTTCGTGTACAGCAAATACGTGGGCGAGTCTTCCAGCGATCACGCCCCGGCCTCTCTGGCGGCCCGATATTCTACCGATGGGGGAGTGACCTGGACGAGCGAAGACCAGATCATCGTGCCCAATGAGGGAGGTATGAACGTGATGTCGGTCACCCTGCTACGGCTCCAAAATGGCGACATCGCTTTGTTTTATCTGCGAAAAAATTCGACCGAGGATTGCATTCCGATGTTGCGCATTTCCAAAGACGAAGCCAAAACCTGGAGTGAGGCCATCCCCTGCATTACCGATAAGGAAGGATATTTTGTTCTCAACAACGCGCGGGTGATCCAATTGCAGGATGGCCGGCTAATGATGGCCGTGGCCCTGCACAATACACCGGGTGGTGAATGGAAAGGACAGGCGGATTTATTTTCCTATTACTCGGATGACAATGGTCAGACCTGGACTTCCAGTGAAATGGTCCCCAACAATACAGATATAGTGACCCAGGAACCCGGTTTAATCGAAATGAAGGATGGTCGCGTCATGATGTATATCCGGGCGAGCGGTGGTTTTCAGCAATTGTCGTATTCATCGGACCGGGGAATGACCTGGAGCGCGATTGAGACCAGCAACATTCCATCTCCTCTGTCCCCTGCCACGATCGAAAAGGTGCCGGGATCCGAAGACTGGCTCCTGGTATGGAACAACAACGACGGTAGTGACCCGGACCTGCAAGGCAAACGCACACCCCTCACGGCTGCCATTTCCACTGATGAAGGTAAAAGCTGGAATTATATCAAAAACATCGAAGAAGATCCCGATGGATGGTATTGTTATATCTCGATTCATTTTGTGGATGAAGACAATGTTTTGCTGGGATACTGCGCCGGAAACAGGCCTGCCGGAACCTCCTTGTCGGTCACTCACGTCACTCATATACCAGTGGATTGGTTGTATCAGCCATCCAATTAACCAATTTAAAACAAAACAAAATAAGATCAAGATGAAAGGTGCAGAAATCAGAACCCGGTTACGGCAAGGTCAAACGGTATACGGAACGGCGATTATATCGCAGTCTTCCATGTGGCCGGCATTTTTGGCATCCACCGGATTGGATTTTGTATTCGTGGATACCGAACACACGGCTCTGGGCCGGGAAAGCGTCAACAGGATCTGCCAATCCTACAAAGCAGTAGGGCTGTCACCCATCGTCCGGATCCCTTCCCCGGATCCCTATCAGGCCACGATGGTTCTCGATGGGGGAGCCTCCGGGATCATCGCCCCGTACATCGAAAGCCCGGAGCAGGTGCGCCAACTGGTCGGAGCGGTGAAATACAAACCACTAAAAGGGGATAAACTCAAAAACTTCTTGAACGGAGAAAAGGCACTGGAAGATGACTTGTTGACCTATCTGAATAAGTCCAACGCGAATAATGTTCTCATCGTCAACATCGAAAGCCGGCCAGCCCTGGATGTACTGGACGAAATACTTTCTGTAGAGGGGTTGGATGGCATACTGGTGGGACCCCACGATCTGAGCTGTAGTCTGGGTATTTTCGAGCAGTACCACCATCCATTGTTCGTCCAGGAAATCGAAACTTTAATCCGGAAAGCCAGAAGTAAAAACGTAGGCGTCGGAATACACGTGTGGGACGATGTTGGATTTGAACAGGAAATCAAATGGGCCCAAATGGGAGCCAACCTGATCGTGCACAGCAATGATCTTTCTTTACTGGCTTCACTACTGAGGACGAATCTAGGCAAAATAAAAAAGACGCTGGGGGAAGAATCGTCGGGCGGTACTGCTACGGACCATGTTATTTGAAAATGTCGTCCGGAGTGTAATTTGAAAAATTCAATTATGAAAATCAAACGAAGAGCTTTTCTCGAAAACACGGGATTTTTTGTGACCGGGGGTATGCTCGCTTCCTTGCTGGGATCTGCTGTGTCTTCTCACGGTCCGGTGCCTAATAAACCGGAATCGCTGCCTGGAAATGGCGATTTGGACTCTCTGAAAAATTTGTTGGGGAGAAAGGAGGGCAATGTATGGTTGTTCACCGGGGATAGTATTACCCACGGGGCCAAGCATACCCATGGCTACCGTTCTTATCCGGAGGTGTTTCAGGAACGTATCAGATGGGAAATCGGTCGGGTGCGGGATGTGGTGATCAATACGGGCATCAGCGGAAATGCCGCCATGAACATCCTCTCTGATTTCGATTGGCGAGTCGCACAATTTAACCCCCACGTGGTGTCGGTCATGATCGGAACCAACGATTGTGCCCGCGAAGGCATGAATCCGGAACAATACCGGGAAAACGTCCGGGAAATTGTAACCAGGATCCGGGGTATCAACGCGATTCCAGTGCTGCATACGCCCAATCCGATCATACTGGACAAAAGCCCTGAAAGGTCTTCTTTGCCTGATTATATTCCCGTCTTAAGGCATTTGGCGGAAGAGGAAAATGTAGTATTGGTGGATAATTATCATTATTGGGAAGAGACGGGTCGGGCCAAATCCACAAGTTACGTATTCACCAACTGGTTAAACGATCCCTTGCATCCGAATCAGTCGGGGCATCAAGAAATAGCCCGTCTGATGTTTAAAAAACTGGAAATATTCGATCCGAAGGCTCCGACTTGCGGAGGTGCTTATTATGAAGGAATTCATTAGTGCATAATTTTTAAGAATTGGAAACAATATATAAACATATAAAACCCCTAGAGATAACTTCAGGCCAGGACGGTCCACACCTGTTGATCATAGCTGGAGTCCATGGGGATGAATACGAACCCATCCTGGCCGTCCAACGCCTCATCGAAAGATTTGGCACAGACGAGCACATCTCAAAAGGTAAACTGACATTGTTGGCTGTGGTCAATGAACCGGCCCACGCTGATGATCGACGTACCGGCCCCGATGGCCTGGATCTGGCACGGATCTGCCCGGGGGATCCCGGGGGAAGCATCAGTCAGCAGATTGCCCGGGAAGTGAGCGATCTCATCCGCACATCGGATTACCTGGTCGATATGCACACGGGCGGTAAAAGGTATGAAATATATCCCCTGTCGGGTTACGTCCTCCATACGGACCAGGATATCCTGGAAAAACAGAGGAAGATGTCCCAGGCCTTTGGGTTGCCGGTGCAATGGGGTACCTCTCCGCATCTCGAAGGGCGAACGCTGAGCATAGCGCGCGACGCAGGAGTGCCCGCTATCTATACGGAGTATGGGGGAGGGCCTTCAGCGGATCAGTCGATCGTCGATACTCTGGTTCGGGGTTGTGAAAACCTGATGATCAGTTTGGAGCTTATCCCGGACAAAAATATACACAATCCGCTTCCCGACTTTATCGTGGAAGATTTTAGGGATGAAAGCGGTCATCTGCAGATATTGTATCCCGCTCCGCAAGACGGCAGATTGACGACCGTGGTGTCTCTCGGTGAGATGGTGGAACGAGGTCAGATCCTGGGTAAAATAGAAAATACCGGAGGGGGCCATGAAAATATACACGCCGTGGAGGACGGAATGGTTTTTATACTCAACAGGGATCTTGTTGTCGGGAAAGGCGTAGCGACTGCGGGAGTTTTGCCCATTACTTCACCGGGAAAAATCACGATATCATGAATCAGCAAAAAGTCGCATTGATCACAGGAGCCGCCGGTGGCATCGGAAAAGAGATCGTCCGGAGATTTGGTCAAGAAGGATTTCATCTCGTATTATCAGATATAGATGCGGAAGGGCTGGAAGCCATCGCGAAGGACCTGTATATCGCGGGCATCCCGGAAGATAAACTACTCCTCCTGCCGGGTGACCTTTCGGATCTCAATTATGCAAAATCGCTTACAGACCAATGCCGGCAACGGTGGAGCCGGCTGGATACGTTGGTCAACAATGCCGTATGGCGGACCCACGACACCCTGAGAACCATCACAGAGGCCCACTGGGAAAAGACACTTCGGATAGGATTGACCGCCCCGACTTTCCTTGCAAAATGGTCCGCGGAACTCATGGAAGAGTACAAGTTGCCCGGGACGATTATCAATATTTCCAGCGTACAGGCGGGCCGCGCACCGGGAACATCACCAGCCTATATGGCTTGCAAAGGAGCGATGGATAGTTTGACATACGAACTGGCATCACTATACGGACCTTCCGGTATCCGCGTGGTAGGGGTAGCCCCGGGGAATACATTGACGCCTCTAAGTGGCGATTTTGTCGATGAATCCGGCGATAATATAAGTGAAAAATTGACGAAATATATGGAAGATCAAACCCCTCTGGCACGTTCTGCCCAACCCGTAGAAATAGCCAACGTCGTGTATTGGTTGAGCACAGGAGAAGCATCGTTTGTCAACGGAACAGTAATAGAAGTAGACGGTGGATTCCGACACGGATTTGGAGCCAATTCTCTAAAAAACATTCAATTTCCCGGACAGTTTTGAAAGGTATCTGGTCATATAAATCAATTTGGGCCCAGACCATTCCCGATGAAATGGTATCGATGGGGGAGGGACAGACTCCGCTGATCAGGGCCCGCCGGATCGGTGCAAACTACGGACTGAGCCAATTGTATTTCAAATTGGAAACGGCCAATCCATCAGGTTCGTACAAAGACAGGTTTGCAGCCGCCGCGGTATCCCATTTGCTCCACCACGAGGCGAAAGTATGTCTGGCGACATCCAGTGGAAATACCGGTTCTGCCCTGGCTGCGTATTGTGCCCGGGCCGGGTTACCCTGCTTCGTAATCGTGGTGGATGGAACACCGGCGGCGAAACTGGAACAAATGCAGATATACGGAGCCCACACGCTGATGGTCCGGGGGTTTGGTCTGGATGCAGCCATCACTTCGAAGGTTTTTGAACAACTTCGCGCATTATCGGCAGAATTTAACACCGGGGTGCAGATCAGTGCTTACACTTATTCTCCCGAAGGAATGAGTGGGGTGGAAACCATAGCGCTGGAACTGGCCGAAAGCTTCAATGAGCCCTCTGTACACGTATTTTCTCCATCGGGAGGCGGGGGGTTGACATTGGCTGTAGGACAGGGATTTCTGAAGTGGAAAACCCACGATCCAGGGTATTTTTTGCCAAAACTACATTGCGTGCAACCCGAAGGCAATAATACCATCGCCGGACCATTGCGCCAAGGTGAAAATAAAGCCGTTTCGCAGACTCACAGCCGCACCAAAGTGAGTGGACTACAGGTTCCTGGTGTGATCGATGGGGATGATACCATAGCCGTATGCCGGAAATTGGGCGGTACGGGGTTTCTGGTTCCGGATGATCTGGTATTTCGGCTGCAAATGCAACTGGCGGAAGAAGAAGGAATATACTGCGAGCCTGCGGGAGCTGTGGCCCTGGCCGGAGCGATCCGGGCTCAGCAGGAAGGCTTGATAGAAGCCGGAGATAGGGTCATATGCCTGGTGACCGGCCATGGATTCAAAGACAATACCTTGTATTCAAGGATGTCGCAGGGCAGGCACCACTTTTTTGATCACTTTGAAAATGTGGCGGACTATATAAAAGATCAAGGATGAAATATACTCCGGAAAGAAGGGCACAATCCCTGGATTGGCTTTAATTAATGGATATATCAATATAAATATTATATCAATTTTATAATCACAACAAATGAATAATACATTTAAAGGAATCTGGCCGGCCATGTTTACGGCGGTGAATGAGGAAGGAGATCCGGCATTTGATCAAATCGAAAAGCTGGTGGACGCATTGATCACCGATGGGGTTGATGGTTTGTATTTGCTGGGTTCCACCGGACAGGGCGTTCTGTTTACTGAGGAGCAGCGACGTGAAATCCTGGAAGTCGTACTCAATGTGAATGGCGGACGGATTCCGGTCATGGTCCAGGTGGGATCCCTGACGACCCGGCAATCCCGGGATCTGGCTATTCACGCTGAAAAAGCGGGGGCAGACGCGATCTCCTCCGTCGGACCAATCTATTTTCCGGGAGGCGTTGAAATGGTCCTGACCCATTACCGGGAAATAGCTGAAGCGACCGGGTTGCCATTTTTTCCCTACCAACTGGGAAGCGCTTCCATAAAAGGGGATATCAACGATTTTACCAAAGCTTTGCTCGATATGCCCCGCGTGAAGGGAATGAAACTCACCACCACGGATTTGCTCCAGATCAGTGCCATCCACAACTATGCCGGCAACCGGCTGCAGTTGTTTAGCGGTGCGGACGAATTGTTCTGTCATTCAGCGCTGTGCGGAACGATCGGTGCGATCGGTAGCTTTTACAATTTCTGGTATAAGGAATGTGCGCACGTCCGGGACAACTTCATAGCAGGTGATTTTGAACTCGCCCGGGATTTTATGCTGGAGTTCCAACGGACCATTTTTGAAGTCTTGCCCAATGCGTGGACGTTTTTCAGAGCAGCAGTAAAATTGAAGTATCAGGTGGATATCGGACCCACCGTTCATCCGGTTGGAAACCACAATCAGGAATGGAACGTGGCAGAGGTTCGGAAAATCATGGACAGGTTGGAAAAGGCAGCTCAGATAAATGTAAAAGTGATTTGAGGTGAAAAGCAATTGAAATGAAAAAAACACAGACAACCTTTGGAGGCGGGTTGATTTACGGTAAGCCTCAAAATACCAATGGTCCATTCTCCGAAGCCGGATCTTCGTACGTGTTTAGCGCAATAAAGTTATCGACGTGTTTTTTACCTCCCGGGTCCAACCGAGCAATGATTGAGAGCCGTCCATACGCACCTTCGGTAGGCTCGGCGCATGTGATAGTTCCCCGTACGGGGGTTTTGAGAGAATTCAAACGAACTGAGAGCCGTACATACGCACCGTTGGTAGGTTCGACCCATATATTATCTGGAACAAGGCTGGAAGCTGGAGCTTCCAGCATCCCAGGCTACGCCGAGACCACCTTCTCACTGGTGCCAGAACGCTAAACATATACGGTGGGCCACAAGGAAGAAATTTATAATAATATTTATAACAATAAACTATATGAAAAAAGTTATCACCGGAAAGGATGTTCCTCAAAGCAGTCTTCCATTTTCTCCCGCCCTGCAGGTCGGAGAATGGGTTTTTGTGTCGGGGCAGGCCTCGGTAGACGAAAGTGGCAGTATCGTGACCGATACGTTTGAAGGCGAATGCCGGAGGTCGTTTGAAAATGTAAAAAAAGTCCTGTCAGGGGCCGGATTGACGCTGGACGACGTGGTTCAGGTACGCAACTACGTCGGAAAGCAGGAATACTTATCCGAATTCAATCAGATTTACAGGGAATACTTTTCACCCCCTTATCCGGCCCGGACGACCATCATGAATTGCCTGGGAGATCTGCTGAAATTTGAAGTGGAAGTCATCGCAATGAAGCAGCCGGGATGAAGTACAGGATTGCTTTAGCCGGGATTTATCATGAATCCAATACCTTCCTGCCGGGTAAAACCCAGTGGGAGGATTTTGAAAACAGCCATTTATTTCGAGGCCATCCGATCCGGGAAGAATATGAGGATGCGCATCATGAGATAGGTGGAATTCTGGAGGTTTTTGATGCCTCTGAGGTAGAGGTCATTCCCCTATTTTTCGCGGAAGCCACACCCGGGGGGCTGATTACCCGGGAAACGTTTGACAGGCTGGTGGGAGAGCTGTTGGAAGAATTGGCAACGCAGGGACCCTGGGACGGTATCCAGTTGTGTGCGCACGGAGCGGCGGTAGCCGAAGATTATCCGGATATGGATGGCCATTGGTTGAGCCTCGTCAGAAATCTGGTAGGTCACCAGATCCCGATTGTTTGCAGTCTTGATCCCCACGCGAATGTCAGTCCGATGATGGTAGAAGCCACCGATGCGCTGGTATCGTATGCTACCAATCCTCATCTCGATCAGCGGGAAACCGGGAGGAAGGCTGCCCGGATGATGCTGGATCATCTGGAAAGGAAGGTGAAATTGACTCAGGGGCTTTGTCAGACCAGGGTTTCTATCAGCATCGAACAGCAAGCCACGGAGGAATATCCCTGTACTCTGTTGTACGAGCAGGCCAACCAATATTTGGAGAGAAAGGATGTAGTGTCCATCAGCGTTATTCTGGGATTTCCCTATTCAGACGTAGAATGCATGGGCTCCTCGTTCATAGTAGTGGCCGACAATGATGTGGAAACGGCACACCGCATCTCGCGTTCGCTGGGAGATTTCCTGGAGGAGAAAAGGCACCTGTTCGTAGGGGAGCGAATCGATGCCGATGCAGCTGTCCTGAAATCCAGGGACCTGGAATCTCCGGTTCTTTTGCTGGATATGGGTGATAACGTCGGAGGCGGATCGCCGGGAGATGGGACTGTTTTGCTTCATGCTTTAAGGAATTTTCCGGAAATAAGGTATTTTGCGTGTTTATACGACCCGGAAGTGGTCTCGATCTGCGTACGGACGGGGTTCAATAACAGGGTATCCCTGGAGACAGGGGGTAAAACGGATCGGTTGTCGGGGGAACCATTTCATATGGACGGCCGGGTTATATGGACGGGAGAGGGGATATTCCGGGAAGCCGAACCGCGTCACGGAGGACAGACGAATTACAACATGGGCCAAATCGCCATAATCCAGTCTGACAATGGTTCCACGCTGATGCTGACCTCGAGGAGGATACCTCCATTCAGTCTCAGTCAGTTGACTACTTTTGGAATTCAACCGGATCGATACGACGTGATCATCGCCAAAGGCGTTCAGGCTCCGGTAGCCGCGTACGCTCCGGTATGTCCGTCACTCATCCGGGTCAATACCCCCGGTGTGACCTGCGCGGATGCGACCACGTTGGATTTTGTAAACAGACGCAAACCGTTGTTTCCGTTTGAGGATTGGAACGATCGGTAAGCCAGCCCAGACGGGCCCAGCTTGCCCGTATGGGTACCGGGTGGGTTGTGCGTAGGGAAGGATTGCCGAGCGTGAGTCGAGTCAATCATTTGATTAATTGTGGTGCAGGCTTGGAATACGTGGATGTTG
>CALEIL010000553.1 GCA_937876435.1 uncultured Bacteroidota bacterium | reverse complement strand
TTACTAGCCATCGTAGTGGGAATTTCACTGGGTTTGGTAGGAAGTGGTGGATCGATATTGACGGTTCCCATACTCGTATACGTGATGACCATCGATCCGGTATTGGCGACTGCTTACTCCCTGTTTGTGGTGGGTGTGACCTCCCTGGTGGGAGCCGTCCAAAACGCTATAAAGAAAAGGGTGGACTTTAAAACGGTGCTTATTTTTGGTATACCCTCGATTCTGGCGGTATACGTGACAAGAGCTTTCCTCATCCCCATCATACCGGATGTATTGTTTGAGGTCAACGGATTTACCTTCACCAAATCGATCGGACTGATGGTTCTGTTTGCTCTTGTAATGATCCTGGCAGCGGTCTCGATGATTCGACCGTGTCCCAACTGTCAGGAAGCGGATACCGGTAAAATTCGATACAATTACCCGATGATTCTGGCGGAAGGAAT
Source organism: uncultured Bacteroidota bacterium (assembly GCA_937876435.1). Taxonomy (GTDB): domain Bacteria; phylum Bacteroidota; class Bacteroidia; order Chitinophagales; family Saprospiraceae; genus Membranihabitans. Next base: position 5,922 of record CALEIL010000553.1, on the reverse strand, counting down.
CCTGGTCGGCACCTTGACCGGGTTGGTCGGTGCAGGAGGGGGGTTTCTCATCATTCCAGCACTGGTTTTGCTGGCCCGGATGCCGATGAAGCTCGCGGTAGGGACCTCGCTGTTTATCATCGCGGCGAAGTCCTTGCTGGGATTTATCGGGGACCTACAGACGAGTACTGCCATAGACTGGAAACTATTGGTCCTGTTTACTGGTTTATCTGTTGTAGGCATTTTTGCCGGAATCTATTTATCGACCAAGGTTGCAGGTAGCAAACTCAAAACAGCTTTTGGTTGGTTTATTCTCGTCATGGGGGTCTATATTTTAATCAAGGAATTGTTTATATAAAAAATTTTCAGGAGTGTAACATAGGTTACCGTGTTCCGGATTAAGACCCATTACCTTTGCAATAGCAGATTAGAAAACATTAAAATTTATTCATCATGTATTTCAAACATATTTATGACAAAACCCTGGCCCAGGCCAGTTATCTGGTAGGTTGCCAGGTGAAAGGAGAAGCCATTGTGATCGACGCTCAGCGCGATATTGATGTCTATCTCAAAGTTGCGAAGGAAAATGGTCTGCGAATTACCCACATCGCAGAGACACATATCCACGCTGATTTTCTCAGTGGCTCGCGTGAACTAGCTGCAGTCACAGGGGCAGAACTTTACCTTTCCGATGAGGGGGGAGAAACCTGGCAATACGAATTCCCGCACCAGGGATTGAAACACGGTGATCTTATCCATGTTGGAAATCTCACGCTGGAGGTCTTACATACTCCCGGGCACACGCCTGAGAGTATCAGTTTCTTACTGACGGACCATCCTGCCACGGACAAACCGGTGATGGTGTTTACGGGGGACTTTGTTTTTGTGGGTGATATCGGACGCCCTGATTTGCTTGAAAAAGCAGCCGGGCTAATCGGTACACAGGAAGTGGGAGCACATCAAATGTACGAATCCATCCGGCGTTTTGCCAAACTTCCGGATTACGTCCAGGTATGGCCTGCACACGGCGCGGGTTCGGCCTGTGGAAAATCACTCGGAGCGGTACCCGTCTCTACGGTAGGCTACGAGAAAATCCGAAATTGGGCGTTTCAATACGAAAATGATGAAGAAGGATTTGTGGATTTTCTACTCGAAGGCCAACCCGAGCCCCCCCGGTATTTCGCCATGATGAAACACCTCAACAAAGTGAAACGTCCACTCCTGGTGGAAGTCCCCAAACACCCGCTATTGACCAAAGAGCAGTTTTTGACCGCGTATCACAACGGAATGAAGGTCATCGATGCCCGGGATAAATCGGAATTTGCACAGGGATTTATTCCTGGAAGCATCAACATCCAGGGGAAAAATTCCTTCTCCACATGGGCAGGTTGGATTCTGAATTACGAGGAACAATTTATGCTGGTGGCGGATGACGATCAGATGGAGGACCTGACCCGGAAATTGATGCGAATCGGCATGGACAATATATACGGTTATGTCAATAAGGTCGAAGATCTGGGCGTGGACCTTGAAACCGTCGACGAAATCGGTTTTGAAGGCTTCCAAAACAATGTGGGAAATGACGAGGTGCAAATCATCGACGTCCGGGGCGAGAACGAATTCAAAATCAGTCGTGTTCCCGGAGCCAAACACGTCTTTTTTGGAACATTGCCTGCAAATCTCGATGAAATACCAAAAGACAAACCGGTTATCCTCCATTGCCAGTCCGGAGATCGGGCCACCATTGCGTACTCCATATTGAGACGGAATGGGTTTGACAATATCAAAAACTATCCCGGAGGAATGCAGGAATGGCAGGAAAAAGCGGTTCCGGTTCTCAATTGAGAATAATCAGTCCGGGACAGGTATTTCCTACTAACTTATAAATCAATACACTATGAAATCGCATTATCAAATCGTCATCGTCGGAGCAGGTACAGGGGGTATTATGGCAGCGAGTCAGTTGTTGCGTGCAAATCCTTCGCTGGACATCGCTATTATTGACCCTGCTGCAAACCATTACTATCAGCCAGCCTGGACCCTGGTTGGCGCTGGAACCTACGATTTTGAAAAGACGGTTAGGCCGATGAAATCACTGATCCCGGCACGAGCAAAATGGATCCAGGAATCCGTCTCGGTACTCCACCCTGAAGATTCAAAAGTTGAGCTGAATACGGGGATGACCATCGGATACGATTATCTGATACTGTCGCCAGGACTCGTATACGATTATTCCATGATCGAAGGTTTGAAGGAAGGCCTGGACCAGGGCGTGGTATGCAGCAATTATATAAACCCCAGGCATACCTGGGAGTGTCTGAAAAATTTCAAAGGAGGCAATGCCATCTTTACACAGCCGGATACGCCGATTAAATGCGGGGGAGCCCCTCAGAAAATCCTGTATCTGGCCGGAGATTACTTCCGGAAAAATGACTTGCTGAATAAAACCAATATCACCTTTGCCACACCAGGATCGGTGATATTCGGAATAAAAAAAGTAGCAGATACCCTGAACGAGGTTTTGAAGAGATATCACATCGACTTCAAACCTCTCTTAGCTCCGGTCAAAATAGATCCGGATAATAAAATTATTTATTTTAAAAAGAAGAGTACCAATGAATCGGAAGTCAAAAACGAAGAGGCCCAACTGGTCGAAATGCCCTTTGATCTCTTACACCTGGCTCCACCCCAGACGGCTCCTTCGTTTATTCAACATTCAGACCTGTCCAACGAACAGGGTTGGCTCGAAGTAGATATCCACAGTATGCAGCATCCACGGTACGAGAACGTATTTGGAATCGGGGATGTGGCCGGGCTACCAACCGCCAAGACCGGCGCAGCCATCCGGAAACAGGCTCCTGTCGTGGTGAACAATATCCTGAATTTAATGAGGGGTAAAAAAGCGGACGACAAGTCTTACGAGGGATATTCTTCCTGCCCACTGATCACAGGATATGGCAAAATGGTTTTGGCAGAATTCAACTACAAAAATGAATTCACACCCGATCCCAAGTTAAAATCGATGCTCGTTTTCAACAGCCACAAAGAACATTGGCGACTTTGGATTCTCAAAAAATATATCCTGCCGTATCTATATTGGAACAAAATGATGAAGGGTAAGGATGTCTGAATGAATTTATAGCAATAAAAAAAATCTCACTATTTCTCTACGCCCGGAGGCCTGGTCGGACCTTCTTCGGAACATTTTGTCCGGAATGGAAGTTTCATTCTATCTGACAACTTTCCCCGGGTAAGAATAAGGATCGGATTACTTTAACTAACTTACAAAACAGATTTTAATTCATATGGAATGGATCACACAACCCTGGCCCTGGTACGTAGGAGGGCCTCTGATTGCGTTAATCATGTTTATTTTGCTGTATTCCGGCAAAAATTTTGGTATGTCCTCCAATCTGAGGACGATGTGCACGCTTTGCGGAGCTGGTAAATTCTCTGACTTTTTCAAATTTGACTGGAAATCACAACAATGGAATCTCATGGTCGTCATCGGAGCAATACTCGGTGGCCTGGTGGGGTCCCGTTTTTTGTCCAATAACCAAATCCCTGATATCAGTGAAAAGACCATAGCGGTCCTGCAGGAGCATGGGTTTGAAAGCGCTGGAGCGGCCTATGTTCCTACGGAGCTGTTTGGCCCCGAAGCCTTTTCCTCCCCTTTTACCTTAATAATTTTATTGGTAGGGGGTCTATTGGTAGGCTTTGGTGCGCGATACGCCGGAGGGTGTACCTCGGGTCACTCGATATCGGGGATCAGCAATCTTCAACTCCCTTCACTTATCGCCACCGTAGGGTTTTTTATAGGCGGCCTTACGATGGTGCACCTGTTATTTCCTTTGATTTTTTAATGGGAAAATCCTTAAGATCCATGATGACCGGGAGGTCTGAAGTCTAATGGAGGGACTGAGATTTTCCGGGAAAAACCTATTGCATTGGCATCGGGTAATTGGTATTTTCCCTTGTAGGTCTTCCTCATATTTAAACATGAATTCAAATTATGAAACAAATATTTTTCCTATTCATCGGCTTGTTTTTTGGGATTGTGATGTACAAATCAGAAGCCGCTTCCTGGTTCAGGATATACGAAATGTTCCAATTTCAGTCCTTTCATATGTACGGACTAATGGGATCGGCGCTTATACTGGGCATCCCCATGGTCCAGTACATCAAACGAAAGAAGATGAAGGACATCAATCAGGAACCGATCATCATCCCCGATAAGGAAAAAGGTATCACCAGATACCTTGCCGGAGGTATTCTTTTCGGTTTGGGTTGGGCTCTGGCTGGTGCGTGCCCCGGGCCTATGTTTGTTTTGGCAGGTGCTGGATACTTTCCGATATTAATTGTAATTTTAGGAGCAGTATCCGGAACCTGGATCTACGGACTGGTCAGAGACAAATTGCCTCATTGATATTCCGGAATTATTTTCCGGGACATAATTTATAGGAAAACCATCCAAATAGGATGGAAGAAGATGCTTGCCTTTCTGGTTCAGTAAATTGAAGGATACTGCGTATCAGGCGTCAGTGTTGAAAGACCGACTGACGGGGAACAGAAATGCATTCATAATGGAGGATTTGTTGTACAAGGCATATAGGGGTATCCTGGAACACGCTTTGATCACTGAAATCGCCTCGGTGGCGAAGTTTGTAGAATTGAAAGAGGGCGATTCGTTAATCGAAATAGGCCAGTATATCCGTTTTATGCCCTTGATTATCAGCGGTGCGATCCGGATCATGCGGGAGGACCCCGACGCGGGAGAATTGTTCTTGTACCACATCGAGAAAGGAGATACCTGCGTGGTCACCCTCGCGTGTTGTATGGGGGATCAAAAAAGTGAAATACGGGCAGTCGTGGAAAGCGAAGGATTGGTGGCACTGATCCCGGTCGGTAAGATGGAAGAATGGTTGGGCAAATATAAAACCTGGCGAAATTTTGTGTTTCAAAGTTACAACTACCGATTCAACGAACTCCTCGCGGCTATAGACAGTCTGGCGTTTATGAATATGTCCGAACGATTGGAGCTCTACCTGATGGAGATCAGTAAGGTAACCGGATCTACTTCGATCAATAAGACCCATAAAGAGATTGCCACCGAAATGAATACCTCCAGGGTAGTCATTTCCAGGTTGTTGAAAGCCTTTGAAAATAACGGGAAGATCCGACTGAATCGGAACAACATTGAATTGTTGGAACCTATCGTGAAAACGAGATGACTAAACGGAATCCTGCCCCCCTGGCAGGAACACCCGTACGGGTGGTGAAGGAACCGAGAGCCCTGCCCTGAGGCGGTCATGGTGTTAGCCGAAATTTTGTAAACGTTCGATGAAGGAGGAAGACCGGATGATAGAACTCGTTAATTTTCAATTGCGAAAAACCAGCGGTCCTGGAAACGTACAGCCCCTGCTCTGCAAAAAAAAGTACAGTTGTAGTCAATAAAGTTTGTTTTCTACCAGGTCGGCTTGTGTGGGTAAATTGTTTCAGGATTGACTACGTGAATTTTACCAAACCGGGGCGGTCAGGTGTAAGGTGCTATCCTATCCCGCCTGGCTGGACGGCAAATGCCCTCCACCGTGATCTGACCCCGGGGCAGTTCCGTTCGATTGAGCATCGCACCTGGGCAATGAGTAGGATATTTCTGGGAAGTATGTTAGCTGCCTAACTAATACCACATCCAAAAAACGACCAGAACCAATACATTGAGAAAATTGCTCAATTTCAATCGGATAAAACGAAGCGCTTTGGTCAGGTGAGCTTCAGCGGTTTTCCGAGAAATGTTCATTCGGGCTGCCACGTCTGCCAGGGATTGATCCTCCAACTTGTTGTAGACAAAAACCATCCGGCATTTTTCCGGAAGTTCATTGGATAGCTCGCGGATAAAGGTCAACAGGAATTTATTTTCAATTTCGGCCACCGTGGAATACGTTT
>CALEIL010000552.1 GCA_937876435.1 uncultured Bacteroidota bacterium | reverse complement strand
GGTCATTTCCAACTGATCGAAAGAAAATTGATCCACGATCAGATCATCATTCATTTTAAAGCCTGCCTCAAAAGGCCCCACGACGACGTGATTGGGTTCTGTCTCAATATGCTCGATATGCCCCGTTATTCCACTTACGCTAAAAGGTGGTTTGTACCCTCCACCTATCGAATCGTACGAATACAGATTCACGCTGCCATTGGTTACATCCAGAGAATTGACATCGAAACTCAGATCCCAAAAAAGCGTATCCCGTTCTGATTCACTCAATTCTATCCCATTGGCTTTCCGGAAATCTTCCCATAGTTTTCGGATATAAGGATCTTCTCCTGATCCTTTCTGTGCTCCAAAAACGGTGACAGCCGGATCCTGCAATACGATGTTCTGCATCGTGAATTCATTTTGAAGATTGCTGGCATGAATCTTCGCCTGCACCCTGCCTGACTTTGCGAGAACTTCCATCCGGCGAACCGTATCCTGAAGACGAAAATCGACGTGGCGGACGTCAATATCTGCTGGGGAGAATATGAATTGAAATCCAGCTCCTCCTGTGGTATCTTCCAACCGGGGTGTATAATTGGACACCAGACGAATTTTTACAGAATCAGCATCTATCCCGGACAGCACAAAATTGCCTCGTAGGAGGCGAAATGGATTGGCATTGAAATCCAACTGCCCCTCCGACACGTAGATCATACTGTCAACCGTGCCAGTGGACAACAACAACTTTTTGATATACAGGTGGTTAAATGGTTTGAATGATATATCATCTACGCTGAGTTCGATGTCGTAGCGGTTTTTCAGAAAATCACCTGCCCAATCCACCACTTTGTTTTGAAAAAAGGAACTATTCAATACGATGGTGACCGTCAGAATCACCAACAGGAACAAGGAGAGGATGGTTAATCCAATGGTTTTCAGTATCTTTTTATATATTCTTGTGTTTTCTGACACTCCTGTTTCTTATCCGATAATATATGGCCCCACTTCGGAAACCTCCCGATCTGGATGATTAAATTTTTCCCATACTTTGAGGCATTCCATTGCCTCGGCCACATCATGTGCACGCAATATCCGTGCCCCTCTCATTAACGCCAGCATATGCACAGCTGTTGTACCATTGAGTGCATTACCCACGTCTACGTCGAGTATTTTCTGTATCATGCCTTTTCGGGAGACACCGGCCAGCACGGGGAATCGTAAAATTTCAAAAGCGTGTAAGTTTTGAAGCAATTGATAGTTGTGATTCAGGTTTTTTCCAAATCCGAAACCCGGATCGAGAATGAGATCCACGATCCCGTGATCCTGAGCTTCTGCGATTTGCCGCACAAAGAAATCGAAGACATCTGTGACGACATTTTCGTACGACGGATTGGATTGCATGGTCTCGGGCCTACCCTGCATATGCATGACGACGAAGGGAGCCTGGTACTGACCTACAACTGCCATCATTTGCCGGTCAAAAGTCCCTCCGGAAATATCATTGATAATATCTACTCCCTGATCCAGCGATTTTTGAGCAGTGGAACTGTGAACGGTATCGACGGAAATAATATGCTTCTGAAAGTTCTTCCTCAAAACCGGTAATATTTCTGCCATCCGGGTCCATTCTTCCTCCGGACTAATGATCGAAGAACCGGGTCTGCTGCTCATGGCACCGATATCGATGATAGCCGCACCGTTCTTTATCATTGATTCGACCTTTATCATCACCTCTTTTGTTACTTTCGCCCTCGAAACGTCGTAAAATGAATCCGAATTGATATTGACAATTCCCATCACGGCTGGCTTTTCCAGAGAAAATAATTTGCCGTTACAGTTCAATGTGAGATATGGCATCATAGTACTTGCAAAGGAAAGTAAAAATTAGCACTTTTGCAGATCATACCTGCAGAATCAGTGATTGATAACGCAATATATATCATCATTCTTCAAATGGCGAAATGTTATAATTTCATCTTTGTTCCCCTGGCACAAGAACTTTTTGTATCATTATCGCCGAAATAAAGTTATGGACATATGAAGTTAAGGTTTACGAAGTCAACACCCGGTCAGATCATGATGGGTGTGGTACTCACATCCTTTATATTTATCGGGGTCAATTCCTCACGCTTTACCAACCAAAGTTTGTTTCCAGTTCAATCCAAACAAGTTTCCAACGCAACTCTTCCTATTTCGATACCGGAATACGAATATAACGACATCAATCTTTCGCTCTATGAGATCGAAGAAGGGTTGATCGAACAGGGGTCAGTGCTGTCTGAGATATTTTCATCCATAGGAGTCGGTGTCAATACGTTGCACAAATTATTGGATGCGGGTGAAGATGTTTTTGAAGTCAGGAGCCTTCGAGCGGGGAAGAAATACAAAGTTCTCAAGGATAAAACAGATCAGTCTCCCTCGTTTTTTATCTATGAACCCGATGCCATCAATTATTATGTATTTGACATCAAGGAGGAATCCGGCATCATCAAAGGTCAGAAACCTGTCGATACTTTGCACCGCGCGTTTGCGGGGCTTATCGAATCATCCCTCTGGAATGCCTTCTCCAATTACAATATCGAAAACTCACAGATACCTGTTCTCACTGCCAAAATGGAGGACGCCCTTGCATGGTCGGTGGATTTCCACCATATCCAGCCCGGCGACCAGTTCAAATTGTTGTACGATGAATACTACGTAGACGGCCAATCGGTTGGAATCGGAGCCATGCAGGCTGCTTACTTCCGAACGTCTGACCAGGATTATTATGCATTCAAATACAACAATGGAGATTATGACGGCTATTTTAGTGAAGACGGCAGACCTATGAAAAAAGCCTTCCTCAAAGCACCGGTCAAATTTTCGAGAATTTCCTCCAGGTACAATCTCAACCGGTTCCATCCCGTCCTTAAAAAAGTAAAGGCTCACCTGGGAACCGATTACGCAGCTCCTTACAACACCGAAATTTATGCGACCGCCGATGGGGTCATTGAACGGATCGGGCGTACAGGAGGAAATGGCAATTACATCAAGATCAAACACGACAAGACCTATTCTACCCAATACCTTCATATGAACAAGTTCGCGGCCAACATGAAAACGGGTACCCACGTGAGACAGGGACAGGTCATCGGTTATGTCGGATCCACGGGATTGGCAACCGGCCCGCACGTGTGCTACCGGTTCTGGAAAAATGGCGTTCAGGTAGATGCCCTGCGCGTTGAACTCCCGGCTTCCCAACCCTTTTCTGCCCGCCAGACCTAAGCTGATATGGGATTTGGGATATCTTACGTGCGCGGGTCTGTACTATTTGTTTGGGGTTATATCTCCGATGTAAGCGAGGGCCTCAGAGAATGTGGCGAACACTTCGTCATGACCACCTAAATCCACCTCTGTATCTGTCTTTTTCCTGCGTGTAACACCAATTCCATCGAAGGGCGTTATTTGTATCGAAAATTCAAATCCACTCGGAACCGAAATGTCCACCCAAATCGCTATACCATACTGACTAATACTTGACGTCCAGGTGGGATCCTTTTTAGCTATTTGAAGCCTAATCTCGTTCTCATTAATCATTACCCACCACCTAATTTCTCAAAAATCATAGGTCCTGCAGAATTATCACTTTTTCTCACAAAAAATCGAATATCACCGTTTGGAGATATCTTCACAATATTTCCGGATGTAATTGCTTCAAGACTACCATCAGCTAATTGCTTTTGACTTGACCGTAATCGGCACTCCAGCTTGAGTACATTCTACGCTGAAGTTGTAACCCGAGACCGAACATAACGCGAGGACAGCACCACAACATCGCCACTGGCGTAAGCGCCGCTAAATCGACCTACTTGCCCTTACCATAGGCAGGCACTTTTTTTGAAAAAGTCTCCAGCGGTACATTCCAGGGCAGTAGCGCTTCCAACGCTTCTACGGTATCAGCGCCACCAATGTGCTCCAGCACATAACGGATGTACGCATACGGCTCCAACTGATTCGCCTTGGCGGTTTCGATCAGTGAGTAACAGCTCGCACTGGCCCGAGCACCATGGGCCGTGTCAGCAAACAGCCAGGCTTTCCGTCCCACCGCGAACGGACGAACGGCATTTTCCGCTTTGGCGTTGCTGATATTCAGATAACCATGGTCACAGTAACCGATCAGGTATTCCCACTGATTCAGGGTATATTCCATGGCGATCCGGGTTTGTGAACCTTTGAGCACCTTGCTGACGTTTTTCTCCAGCCAGGCTTTAAGATCATTGAGCACAGGAACGGCCAGTTCCTGTCGCTTGCGATACTTCTGTGCCTCGCTGTCATCGGCAATAGCGCTTTCGATGCGATACAGCTGGCGGATCTTGCCCACCGCGACCTCGGCCTTCGACGGTTTGCCTTTGGCTTTTTTGGCATTGGGATCCGAGGCCCGTACCGCCCCGACGAACTTGCGCCGCGCATGATCCCAGCAGCCGATGCGTTTCAGCTTGTTCTGGCGGCAGATGCCGGCATAGCCCGTGTAGCCATCCGCTTGCAGGATGCCTTTAAAGTCGGCCAACAGGCGCTCGGGAACCGCCCCGGCACGTGAGGGATCATACTCGAACAGGACCGAGGGTTGCCCCGGTGGGCCACCGCAGGTGACCCACATCCACTTGTCGCTTTGGGCGCGGCGGCCATCCTCCTTCAGCACTTGAATGCGGGTTTCATCGGCGTTGAGGTAGCGACCACTGTTCTGGGATTCACGGATCAGGTTGATCAGGGGTTTGAACACATCCTCCAGCCGAATCACCCAGTGGGCCATGTTGGTTCGACTGACGGCATTGCCGCCGCGCTTTAAAATGCCTTCCAGTCGATATAAAGGTAATCCATCTGCGTATTTGGCCACGATGATGTAGGCCAGCAAAGAGATGTGAGCGAAGCATTTGTTGAGCGGGTGCACGGGGCGGGTTGCAGCAACGATTCGCTCTTCACCGTCTGCATCAAAGACCGCTTTTTCCTGCCAGTATTCCAGCACATTGAGTTGCGCCGGAATATACTCCAGCTCTTCTTTGACTTTGGTGAAAAAGGTTTTGCTGGCGCCGGCTTTTTCCGCTTCACTCAGGCGCAACTCAATGCGCTTGCGCGGCAGATCCTCAGCGAAGCCCCGGTTGCGGGTTTTCGGGCGCGGGCGTGCCGGGGCCTCTTCTTCAGCGATCTGTTCATCCATCTCGACCAGACTGGCTTCCAGTTCGGCTTCGTCAAACAGACCGATCTGGAATGGCAGCTTTTCACTACTGGCGGCAAACTTGCGAATGCGGGCAAGTCGGAGTTGTTCTTCCAGCAGCTTGATGATGCGTTCCTGGCTTTTAATACGTTTGTCGCGGGCGAGAACAGCCGCTGCCATTTGATCTTCAGCGGCGATTTTTTCCGAACAGGCCGCTTCAATTTTTGCGTCCTTTTCAGCGATCAGCACCAGCAGCTCTTCCGTGCTCAAACCACGGTAATCGGGAGACTGAAGAGAGTGTTTGGGTGCTGATTTCATGGTGTGAATTTTACCAGAAACGCACCCAAAAATCCCTAGCCAATCGACTGATAATGCAAAATTTTATGACCACGCATCAGAGATAAATCATAGCCGTCGAGCAACCAGTTAATCTCCTGTCCAGTCAAGGTAATAATGTCCTCGCTCGTGCGCGGCCAGCGAAAGCGTTCCTCCGCCAGGGCTTTGTAATAGAGTACAAAACCGTTATCCTCCCACAACAGACATTTAATCTTGCTGGCGTTTCGGTTGCGAAAAACATAGAGCGCCCCGCTAAACGGATTATGACCGAGCTCGTGCTCCACCAGTGCAGCAAGGCCGAGCGCCTGCTTGCGAAAATCCACCGGATCGCGGTATAGATAAATCGTCGGCGTGTCCAGTGCCGGCCGCAGGTAGCGCGATCTCAAAACTGCTCCAGAATACGGCGGATTAAACCAATATTGCTTTCATTCAGGCCGCGAATCACGATACCCCCCGGAAGAGTGATGGTGATGCCTTCCTGCGACGCAGGTACTGGTGCCACTTGAACAAATGCGCTCGGTTTTGACCGAGGACTTCGCACGGTATGCGCGGTGGTTTTACTGAGTTTTTGTTTCCAATACTGGAATTGGTGGTAAACCAGGTTCCGTTTCAGGCAGAATTCGGCACCACTCAGTGCTGATCGCCGCCACTCCTGAATGATGTCCGGCCATTCAGATGGCGCGAGAGTATTGGTCTGGGTTTGGGATGTCATGCTGTTCTCCGTGTTGATGGGTTGACGGAAAACAGTGTTTCAGAGATCAATGCGGATAAACAGGGGCTGTTTTATTGGCGCTTACCCACTGGCAGCGGCGACCGGATCGCCCGGTTGCAGGGCTTTTGCCTCGGT
>CALEIL010000551.1 GCA_937876435.1 uncultured Bacteroidota bacterium | reverse complement strand
CGCAAGGGATGCCCCGACCACCCAATACAAAATTCAAAATTCAAAATTCAAAATTCAAAATTCCTCCATCCCAACTATGCCATAGCGATCCCGCAAAATAATCAGGTGGTGAATCTCATGCCCCGCGATCACAAAGGGTATGGATGGTAGCGTAAGGATGTAGTCACTCACCGGGCCCTGCCGTTTCATTTCAACCTTGGTCAGACCGGCAAACAACAGGAAGGTGGATTTGCGGACGGTTTCGTATTCATCCCGGATGCTTTCGATCGATCGTTCGATGTTGGGTAAATTTTTCACGTATAGGTCCTGATCAAATCCCGGTTGGAGCTGTGTTTCCGCGCGGGAAATCCGCAAAGCCCGATCCTGAAAAATCCGTTCTGTATCGATCATATGGAGCAATACCTCCTGTACCGTCCATTTATCCGGCTGATAGCGATACGACATTTTCTCTACTGGTAGTACTGACAACATCGACATAAACAGTTGAGCACCTTCCATCAGGGCAGCAAAACCTTCATTATTGTTGACCCGGGAAGTATACCGCTGCAGATATTTTGGGATCTGAGATACACCGGGTTTGTGAATCTGGTAGGGATATTTATGTATCATGGATGAACTTCTTTTTCATCCGCTGAAACTCATCCTCGGTGATGATCCCTTCCCGAAGTAATTCGCCCAGATCTTTGAGCTTTTGAACCGAGTCATCCACGGCATCACTGGAACTACCGGACTTTTCCGCGGTGGGCTTCTTCTCCAGTTCCTCCTGGTACCTCCTGGCCTCTTCTTTGCCCTTTTCAAATTTCTGCTGGTATACTTTTTTGATCCGGTTGAGGTCAATATCCAGAATGGTCCCCCCTTTTTCGAAGTGGGTCCGAAAAGCATGTCCAATCGCATAAGTCGAGGCACCCGACAATACCGCCATTGCTACACCACCTATAACTGTGCCGATGCCAGGAATCAGTTTTATAGCGGTCCTGGCCCCGATCTTCGCCAACAAAGAGGAAGTAAGCGAAGTCACGATCGCCTTTCCCTCTTCTTCCTTGAAATCCACCTCATAAATCTTGCAAAGCTGTCGGATCAGATCAAGTTGTACCGCACCCACTGTGAAAAGATCTGCCAATGGAAATGGGATCAATCCCGCTCCCATTGACCACATCATATGACTTCGGATCGTCTTATCAGAAGATTCTTGTTTGGTATCCATTGTTGTATTAGGTTAAAGACCAACCCTCCCGGTATTCTCTGCGAACAAACTCATTCGCCGGATCAAAGTTGGTCACTTTCATGTTTTGTCCATCCCATAACAGTCTTTTTCGGCCGGGGTAATCGTATGGAGCCCAGGAAGTAGGCGTTTTGCCCTCCTGCAATTGCTTCATCTGATAGCTGCGGATTCCCAGATTTCCCATAAGGACGGTTTCAGAAAGTGGCCCGGCGTACGAGAATGGGGAGGAAGTTTCTCCACCTTCCATACAAGCTACGATCCATTGTTTCATATGGCCGTCCATATCATTTTCTACCCGGGGAAGAGAAGGTTGGGGTTTATTCATGTTGGGATTACCATTGGGGTAATGCAGCTTGGGATCGATGCCATAACAACCCGCAGACAACATCCCCTTGTCCCCTACGAGGAGGATTCCTCCATCCCAGTTCCCGAGTTGTTCATCAGGATCGATCCCTTCGGGGAAGGACGGCATCAGGCCTCCATCGTACCAATGCAGTTTGACAGCCGGCATACCATCCCGTGCGGGAAACTGAAGATGGGTGACAGAACTCGGCGGGCAACTTTTGGAATAGTTTGCTTCCAGGAAATCATCCACCCACACGGTCGTATTGCTGCTGGTCACTTCGGTAGGATATCCCAGTTTCAATGCTTTGAAAACCGGATCCATGATGTGACACCCCATATCGCCGAGCGCTCCGGTACCATAGTCCCACCAGCCCCTCCATTTGAAAGGCAAATATTGGGGAGAGTAATGATTGTACGGAACCGGACCCTGCCACAGATTCCAATCCAGTGTATCGGGGATCGGACTCGCTCCGGTCGGGGCCGGTTTCCCCTGAGGCCATACCGGCCGGTTGGTCCAGCAATACGCTTCGGTCACCTGACCGATCATGCCAGCCCAGACCCATTCGCAGGTTTCCCGAATTCCCGCTCCAGAACTACCGTGATTCCCCATCTGGGTGACCAGGTTTTTCTCGGCTGCTTTTTCGGTCAGCATTCTTACTTCGTAGATGTCGTGCGCGAGTGGTTTTTCAATATACGCGTGCTTGCCCATATCCATCATGGCCAGCACGAAGGTGCCGACCACCGCCACTCCCGACAGCAGGAACGCCGCGGCGTTGCCCACGTCCTCGATGGTGACCGTGCGCCGGATCGGGGCATTGGCCT
>CALEIL010000550.1 GCA_937876435.1 uncultured Bacteroidota bacterium | reverse complement strand
ATTTTGTTGTTCGCTTTGAAAGCAACCACGGCTGCTTCGATGGTCACATCCGGTCTGGATTCGTAGATGATCATGATGGTGCCAAAGGGTGCGGTCCGGTTGGTGATGCGCAAACCTGTATCGAGAACCCTTTCTGATTTGACCCGTCCTACCGGATCTTCCTGTTCCATGACTTCCCGTACGGAGCGAATCATATCGTCCACCTTTTTGTCATCGACTATAAGTCTGTCGTACAAAGCCTGATCCTCCCTCTGAAATGCATCGAGGTCCTGCTGATTGGCAGCGATAACCCGTTCCCTTTCCTGGTCCAGCAATTGGATCATGGTTTGCAGTACCTGATTCTTCTTCTCCGTTGATAATAACTTCATGTGTAAAATATATATTTTGAAAATGGCCGGACACGATTCGTCCGGTAAATAAATTGTAACGAGGGGTTTTATAGTCTGGAATTACCTGGATTCCCTCCGCATTCCTACATGAAATCCAGCTCCAGTTTGGCCTCTTCGCTCATCATGTCCATGGTCCACGGGGGTTCGAAGGTGAGATCTACGTGTACATCACCGATGCCTTCCACCTCGCTGACTTTTTGTTGTACGTCCATGACGATCTGACCAGCCACCGGGCAAGCCGGTGCGGTGAGGGTCATCACGATAAATACCACATTATCTTCCTTGATCGTAATATCATAAACCAGTCCCAGCTCATAAATATTGACCGGTATTTCAGGGTCTTCCACTGTCCGGAGGACATCTATTATTTTATCTTTTAGCGTACTCATATTGTCCGGTTTTTATGATTTAATTTTTTGTTGCTGAAGTGCCATTGCGTACAACTTCATCTGTTTGATCATCGCCACGAGCCCGTTGGAGCGGGTAGGGGAGAGATGATTTTGCAGTCCTATTTCCTGGATAAAATACAACTTAGCACTCGTAATTTCTTCCGGCATGTGGCCTGATAAAACCTTGATGACCATCCCGACCAGCCCTTTGGTAATGACTGCATCGCTGTCCGCGGTATAAAATACCTTGCCGTCTTTTACTTCGGCGTGCATCCACACCTGGGACTGACAGCCCTTGATCAACTTATCATCCACCTTGTATTGATCCTCGATCAGTGGCAACTCTTTCCCCAATTGGATCAGCAATTCGTATTTGTCCATCCAATCATCGAAGTATGAAAATTCCTCGATGATTTCCTGTTGCTTCTGATCTATTGATTTCTCTTCCATATTACCCCAACATTTTCCGGGCTCTTAAAATTCCTTCTTTGAGGCGGTTGACGTCATCCCGGTTGTTGTAAAATGAGAAGGACGCCCTGACCGTTCCCGGAATTCCAAACTGCCTCATGATCGGTTCGGCGCAATGATGCCCCGTCCGGACGGCGATACCCAGTTTATCGAGTATCTCTCCAGTGTCGTAGGGATGGATACCTTCCAGTAAAAATGAAATTGCTCCTGATCGCTCTGCGGCTTGTCCTACAAACCTCAGGCTATCAATGGAAGTCAGTTGGTCCATGGCATAGGCCATCAAATCTTTTTCATATATCCGGATATTCTCCAGACCAACCGATTGGACGTATTTCAATGCGGCATCCAGTCCGATTACTCCGGCGATATGGGGGGTACCCGCTTCAAACTTGAAAGGCAGTTTATTGTAAGTAGTTTTTTCGAAAGTGACCGTTTCAATCATCTCTCCGCCCCCCTGATACGGGGGCATTTTATCCAGCCATTTTTCTTTTCCATACAAAATCCCCATCCCCGTCGGACCGAATACCTTGTGACTGGAAAATGCCAGAAAATCTACATCGAGATCCCGGACGTCGATGGGCAGATGTTGGATAGCTTGTGCAGCGTCCAGCAATACTGGTATGTGCAGGTCATGAGCCAGCCGGATAACTTCCCTTACGGGATGGACGGTGCCGAGGGCATTGGAGACATAACCGACAGATACGATTTTTACCCGATCATCCAAAAGCTTTTGGTATTCTTCGAGGATAATTTCCCCTTTACTATTGATGGGTATTACACGAAGTTCGGCCTTTTGCTGTTCACAAATGATCTGCCAGGGTACGATATTGGAATGATGTTCCAGTCCTGAAATAATCACAGCATCCCCTTCTGTCAAAAATTCCCTTCCAAAAGAAGTAGCGACCAGATTGATGCTTTCGGTAGTCCCTCTGGTAAATATGATTTCGTGATCATGCCCCGCATTTACATAATGCTGCACGGTCTTCCGGGCTTCCTCAAACTGATCCGTGGCTTTCTGACTCAGATGGTGTACTCCCCGGTGAACGTTGCTGTTGTCGTATGAATAATATCGATTGAGTACATCGAGAACCTGCTTTGGCTTTTGCGTCGTAGCTGCGTTGTCCAGATATACGAGCGGGTAACCGTATATCTCCTGATGGAGAGCTGGGAAATCTTCCCGATATTGATGCATATCAATAGTTTGCCGTTCGATTTTTTGCTCTTTTATCATTGGATATAAATTCCTTTGTATTTGGGACAATAACCTTCCCGGATTGTTGCCCTCTGAAAGTTCTTTTAAAAAAATTCCAACCTCTTACGGATGGGCTGTTAGCCGATTCTGTATGAACTGTCGCGCTTAAGAGATCACACCGGTCATGACCTGATCAATCTCATCGTTGAGCATGATTTTGATTTCATCATCCACCAGCTTTTCGGTCACATCAAAGGCAAACGCATTGACGAGGAGGCTTTGTGCATCATCTTTGGACAATCCCCGTGCGCGCAAATAAAATAACGCTTCATCATCCAACTGCCCGATCGTGGAACCATGGCTACATTTTACATCATCTGCAAATATCTCCAGTTGGGGTTTGGTATATATCGTAGCGTTGTCGCTAAACAGGATGTTGTTATTTTGCTGAAACGCATTGGTCTTCTGGGCTATGGAATGGACGTACACCTTCCCGTTGAAAACCGCCCGGGACCGGTCTGTCAGGATCCCTTTATACAGTTGATTACTATTGCAGTTGGGTTCCTTGTGATTCACCAGCGTGTGGTTGTCTACCAGTTGATTGCGATCAGTGAGGTAAAGACCATACATGTGTGATTCGATATTGCTACCGTTGAGTTCCAGGTTCAGATTGTTTCGGACAAAATTCATACCAGGGAGCGTGAACGTATAGTTGTTGTACACACTATCTTGTTTTTGTTCCACTTCTGTATGTTCCACCAACCGGAAATTCTCATGAGCTTTCTGAAGCTTGATATGGTGCAACACAGCGTTTGGTTCGATCAGGATCTCGGTCGCACTATTTCGAAAACTTACGGAATCATGGCCAGCATGGTAATAGCTTTCGATGATTTCGGCTTCGGCACCTGGATTTATGATAATGATATTTTTGGAAATATTAAATTTCTTTTGCTTACCCCCGACAAAATGGATCAGGTGGATCGGCTTTTCAATTTTGACGTTTCGTGGCACATTGATATAGATGCCACGGGTAAACAATGCCGTGTTCATGGCCAGGAAAGGATTGGCCCGGTAGTTCCTGGATTTTAGAAGTATGTTTTTGACTTCAGGTTCCCGAAGGACGTTGATCACCGGCTCAATAGTCACTGTCGATTGGTCCGGCATGTCGGATAGCTCCGGATGGAACAATCCATTGATCAGGACTATTTTATAGCCCGGTAGTTGTTTGCCAAAGTAAGGAGCTGTTGCCGTATCGACGTGGGAGATATCGTCCTGATCCACATCCAAAGGCTCGTTGAGATATGGTTTGACGGGAGTATATTTCCAGTCTTCGTTTTTGATGCTGGGGAAACCATTTTTCTGAAAGAAATTGAACGCCACTTCTCTGATAGGGGCCAGATATTCCGGCTTATCGCACACTTTGCATTCAGAAACCCCCAGATAATCACTTATGATCTGTTCTCTGAAATCCACATCTATTTGAGCTAACATATGCTAGTTTAAAATTTGTAAAATTTAATTAGGATGCAACCTCCACTTCTTTCAACCAGTCGTATCCTTTTTCTTCCAGTTCAAGTGCCAATGCCTTGTCCCCTGAACGCACGATTTTTCCACCACTCAACACGTGTACATAATCGGGAATGATATATTCCAGTAAGCGCTGGTAGTGGGTAATTATTATAAAAGCTTTATCGGGAGTGTGTAACTTATTCACCCCATCCGCTACGATCCTCAAAGCGTCGATGTCAAGTCCGGAGTCGGTTTCATCCAGAATGGCCAGTGACGGATTGAGCATAGCGAGCTGGAAGATTTCGTTTCGTTTTTTCTC
>CALEIL010000549.1 GCA_937876435.1 uncultured Bacteroidota bacterium | reverse complement strand
CAACAAGGCTTTGGAATTATTCGAAAAAGCATTGGGAAAAGCGGATCCGGAGCAGGACAAACAGATCGTTTCCCTGGCATCCCAGAACGGAGCTATTGCAGCTTACTATTCAGGACGTGATGCCCGGAAAGCGGAAGATCTGGACGGAAGCATCGCATTTTATGAAAAAGGAATCGAAATGAATCCTGACTTTTATAATAATTATAGTGGAAAAGCTCTGGTCCTCAATGACAAGGGTGACAATGAAGGTGCGATGAATGCTTTTTTGAAAGCCAGTCAGATTGCTGAAAAACAAGGCCAGGCAGAGAAAGCAGCCGATATGATGGACAAAGCCACCATTTTTGTATCCAAAGCGTATACCAGTAATAAATGGGATAACGCGATCCAAATGGGTACGACCTTCCTGGAGCACGGCGAATCGGCGGATGTTCGGTTCTATCTCGCTCGATCACTAAAGGAGAAAAATGAGCTGAACCAGGCCCTTGAACACGCAAACAAAGCCATCGAATTAGCCGAGGGAGGGGAAGAAGGAAGAAACTATTTCGCGCAAGGTGAAATATATGAAGCCATGGGCAATACCTCTGCCGCAATTGCAGCTTATAAAAAAGTCCCTTCAGGGACATACGGCGAAATGGCTAAGTACAAAGTCAACCAAATGGCCAACCAATAATGGCTTAAGAATATCTCAAATACATGATTTGGCCTGTTCGTTTTTGGAACAGGCCTTTTTTTATGATCCACATTAACCCCTTATACGATTTTTTAAGTGCTCGTATTTTCCCATATTTGCAGCCGCTTAAAGCCGCGGATATTTTGAAGATAAAGCGATGAATTATGGAATTTGAAAAGGAAAGACTGGAGGAACATTATAGTGGAAGGAAAAACTGGCTGAAATGGGGTCCCTATCTCAGTGAGAGACAATGGGGTACGGTTCGGGAAGATTATAGCCCGGACGGTAGTGCGTGGGATTATTTTCCTCATGATCACGCCAGAAGTAGAGTTTACAGATGGGGAGAAGACGGGATTGCCGGAATATCGGATGAAAAATGTAGAATATGCTTTGCACTCGCTATGTGGAATGGGAATGATCCCATTCTCAAGGAAAGGCTGTTTGGATTGACGGGACCCCAGGGAAACCATGGGGAGGATGTTAAAGAGTTGTATTACTACCTCGATAATACTCCGACTCATTCGTATATGAAGTACCTGTATAAGTACGGACATAGACCATATCCGTACGACGATTTGCTCAAAGTTAACAGGGAGAGAACCGTAGAAGAATACGAATACGAAATTTTGGATACGGGATGGTTTGACAATGACGACTACTTTGATGTATATGTCGAATACGCCAAGGAAGATGTAGGGGATATTTGTATCAAAATCACGGTCAAAAACAGAAGTCAACAGCCACATGAACTATATCTCTTGCCTACTCTGTGGTTCCGCAACCTCTGGTCTTTTGGATTGATGTCCAGAGACAATATCATTCGGAAATCGAATGACCGTCCTGGCAAAGTAGCGGTTTATCACAATGAAACGGGGAATTATTCGCTCTACTTTGACGAACCTGCTGCTTATCTGTTTACCAACAACGAGAATAACGAAAAATTATTTGGAAAAGAGAATGCCAGACCCCTCGTTAAGGACCGGTTTCACGATATAGTCGTCAATCACAAATGGGCAGAAGAAAAAGACCTGTACACGGAGGGCACCAAATTTTCACCTCTGTATCACAAGGAACTCCACGCAGGGGAGGAATGGACCATAAAATTGCGGCTTTCGGTTGACGGCGCCATGGAGGATCCACTGGCAAAAGATTTTGACCGAGTGATGAAGAGGAGGTTGGAAGAGGCTGATTCTTTTTATGAATCCCTGTATCTGCACGAGGATAAAGAACTCCGGAATATCCAAAGACAGGCCTGGTCAGGGATGCTTTGGACCAAACAATATTATAATTTCAACGTCAGCCGATGGTTGATTGGTGACCCCGGACGTCCGGCCCCTCCCCGGATCAGACAAAAGGGACGTAACCACGAATGGAAAACCCTGAACAATGAAGAGGTGCTATCCATGCCTGACAAATGGGAATACCCGTGGTACGCTGCCTGGGATACGGCATTTCACTGTATTCCTTTGGCCCGATTGGACATCCAGTTTGCCAAGGACCAGTTATTGCTTTTTCTCAAGGAATCATACATGCATCCCAATGGGCAGATTCCTGCGTATGAATGGCACTTTAAGGATGTAAATCCACCAGTTCATGGTTGGGCAGCCCTGGAAGTCTATAAAATGGACATGAAGCAAACAGGGAAGGGCGATCTGAAATTTCTGAAAAGAATATTTTCCAAACTTTCGCTCAATTTCACGTGGTGGGTCAATCGTAAAGACCGGGATCAAAACAACATTTTTGAAGGTGGTTTTCTCGGACTGGACAATATTGGGATCTTCGACAGAAATATGGAGATTGTCGGCGGTGGATATCTGAAACAGGCCGATAGCACGGCCTGGATGGCATTGTTCGCTCTCAATATGCTGGAAATGGCCATCGAAATAGCTGTGGTGGATGATGCTTTCGAAGATATGGCAATCAAATACTTCGAACACTTTATCTATATATCGGAAGCGCTCAACAGAATAGATGAAAATTGGGCTGGCATCTGGCATGATGACGATGGATTTTTCTATGATGTGATGGTCAAGGATGACCGGATAATTCCTATCAGAATCCGTTCCATTGTTGGATTGACCACCCTATTTGCTGTCCTGCGCATAGAGACTTCCAAGCTCGATAAATTGCCGGGGCTGAGAAAGGGGATTAAGAATTTTGTCAAGCAACGCAGAAAAAATCAACGGTACGAGGTCATCAAAACCTATGATCGTAACCAGGACCTGTTTCTGACATTGATTCCCCAGGAAAGGATGAAGACACTGGTTCAGGCGATGATCGACCCGGAAGAATTTTTCAGTGATTACGGCATCAGGTCCCTGTCCAAAATTCATTCGGTGCCTTTTAATATGAATATCAACGGGATCGATTACAGCATCGCCTATGATCCCGGTGAATCAACCTCTACGATCTACGGAGGAAATTCCAACTGGCGCGGACCTATCTGGTTCCCGATCAATTATTTGATCATTCAGACCCTTCAAAAGTACCATGAACATTTCGGGGACGAACTCCTGATACCAGATCCTCATACCCCAGGCGTTTTTCTAACCATGAACGAGATCAGTCAAAATATTGCCTGCAATCTGATCAGTATCTTCAGGGAAGACGGCTGGAACAAACGTCCCGTTAACCTACGGTACAATGAATTTTATCAAAAACCTGAAAATAAAGACCTGATTTTATTTTTCGAATATTTTCAGGGAGAGAATGGCAGGGGAATCGGAACCTCTCACCAAACAGGTTGGACAGGACTGGTCACAGATCTC
The DNA here is from genome assembly GCA_937876435.1 of uncultured Bacteroidota bacterium. Lineage (GTDB taxonomy): Bacteria > Bacteroidota > Bacteroidia > Chitinophagales > Saprospiraceae > Membranihabitans. The sequence goes on along the minus strand of CALEIL010000549.1, from coordinate 12,949 downwards.
ATCGATGCATTCGGAGATAAGAGTAAAACACGTAAATGGGTGGATAATGTGATTAGAGCTGAGCCTGTATAATTCCACAAAAAAAAAGCCTGTCAGGATATCTGCCAGGCTTTATTTTATTTGCATTGGTCGTTTTCGATGAACCTCAATTTATTGTTGAAGTATATTTCATCAACTACTTGGAAATCAATGTGGGAAATACTGGACTCGAACCAGTGACCCCCTGCTTGTAAGGCAGGTGCTCTGAACCAACTGAGCTAATCTCCCATGAATCAATCGTACAAGTCCTTCAACTATCAAAGGCGGTTGCAAAGATAATCCCATATCTCAAATAAGCAAAATATGTAGGAAAAAAATTTAGAGATAATTTGCGTCAAACCGATAAACAACCGCTGTGACTACTTGTCCCACCGATCGCAATACATTTTTGTCGATGATATCCAGATTATCATTGCCGGTATGCCAATGCGGTCCAAAAGAATTGTCGTTCGGTTTGTTGATAATATCTATGGTGGGGATCCCCATATTCTGATTGATAAACAGATGGTCATCCACCACCCCCCCGGATAAATTTTTATTTATAAAGAGATGTCCGTAGCCCATACCGTTGGCCAGGTTCCACACGTAATCCAAAAATTGAGGTGCATAATTTTTGGATATGGCTTCCTTCAAAAATTGAGCCCCCGAGGCACCGACCATATCCAGCAGGATCCCGTATTTCGCCTGGTAATTGGATACGTGAGGCTTTTTGGACCAGTACTGAGCTCCCAGAGCCCAGGTGGTGCCATCCGGATCGTTGCTCTTGCCCTGATCTTCGAGGTCGGTAAACAGGATATCGACCCCTGCTTCAACCGGCTGTATGGACAACTGACGGGCAATTTCCAATAAAACACCAACACCGCTTCCCCCGTCGTCCGCTCCCAGAACTGGATGATTTCTTCTATCCGGCTCCGCAGCATGATCGGCGATATATCGACTATCCCAATGAGCCAGCAATAAGATCCTTTTGGATGCTTCTGGATTGAACGAACCAATGATATTGTACCCTTCTAAATTGACACCGTCAAACCGCCTGGCGTTAAAAGCCTGAACAATCACTTTGTCAGAATATTTTTCCAACTGCCTTTGGATGTAGTCTTTAGTATTGCGATGGGCATCCGTATTGGGAACACGCGGACCAAATCCGACCTGATCTTCGACGTATGAAAATGCGCTATCGACATTGAATGCCGGTATGCTTAGTGGTTTCCGTTCCAGGGTAGTGGGAGATATGTCACTGTCGGTCGATTGCCCAGATTCAGATCTACATGCCATCAGGCTCATCATGACGAAAAAGGAAAAGTAGAGTATTCGCATTTTGAAAGTTTAGTTTTGCAATGTAAACGAAGTGGTGATCGGATTGTGATCTGAAAATTCTATTTTTTCAATCAGCGTATTGAAGATCGTAAATGGCCGATCAAGGAAAATGTGATCGATCTTCAACGGGATCAGTAATCCATTGTAAGTCTGGGCAAAGCCCAGTCCTCCTTTGACAAACGCATTTTGCTTCGAATCAGCGAGTTTGAGATATACGGGGGAATATGGGGTATCGTTGGCATCACCAGCCATTATCACCGGAAAAGGGGAGTTCTGAATATTTGATTGGATAAGTTCTATCTCCTCCAATCTCAGGGAAGCATTATCACCATACGACTTCAACATATCGTTGAAAGCTTTCAGACCTTCTTTTCTGGAAAATGATTCAGGTGAAAATTTCCCTGCCCGGACAGTAACCGCATTGGTATGCAAATGGATATTGACCAGTCTAAACATCCCCTGGGGAATTTTGATATCAGCAAATAATGCAATGACACGACCTTCCGAATTCTTTATCGTCTGTACATCAGACATAGGAAACTTGCTGAAAATGGCCAGAAATCCGTCCTGTTCAGGTTTTTTCAAATGGCTGTGGTAGTTATATCCCAATTGCCAGGCAATCTCAAAAATCCGATCACCGGAAACTTCCTGGAGTGCCAGAAAAGTGGGGCTCTTCTCTTTGAATTTTTTGATAAATACAGAGCTTTGATCCTGCTGATTGTGCCTGAAATCATTCTTGATATTGAGCGTCGTAATGGTATAGATAGTGGAGTCATCCGGGACCTGAGGTTGTACGTGAAAACCAATTTGTCGGATGGTGTTTCCGGAAGTCAGTACCAGAGCCAGCAGTGAAATCCAGGCGAATCTTGACCGGACAAGTACCAGCAAAATCATAGAGATCAGTAGCGCGATTACAATATAGGGATAGAGTAGTGAAAATATCGTCAGAAAGGCTGCGTTTCCCGGATCTATAAATTGACGCAAATATCCCAAAACCAGGAAAATGATCAATATTCCGTTTGTCAAAACAACTAACCGGCGCAGCAGTTTCACTGGTTATTTTTTACTGGCCTCATACAAAAAGTCCTTTTCTTCCTGAGTCAGGCTTTCATATCCTGAATTTTTTATTTTTTCCAAAATCAAATCGATTCGATCCTGGGTCTTTTGCGGACGCCTGGTAGATCCGGATGATTTTTTTTCTTCATTCACATAAACGTCGAATTTGGGTCTTTTTATATTGGGTTTGAAATTGATATCCCCCAGATCAATCCCCTGGTACAACAATTTGATATACACATACCCCATAAGCGCGCCGCCAAGGTGTGCCACGTGTCCACCGGAGTTGCTCATAGCCGGGATCATGATCAGATCGATCAATACCAGCGCCAGTACCAGAAACTTCAATTTCACCCTTCCGATGAGTAGGAGTTGGAATTCGTGATCCGGAGCCATAGTAGCGGCAGCCACAGCGATCCCCATGACAGCGGCAGAGGCTCCCAGGGCGTACGTCACTCCATCGTACAAAAAACCGGAAAAAATAAAATACATCAGCGCTCCCGCCAATCCGGACAGAATATAGGTATTCAATATTTTTCTCTCCCCGAGCAGGTTTTCCAGAACGCGTCCAAACCAAAACAGGTACAACATATTGATTAAAATATGGAAAAACGAGGTGTGAAGAAACATATGGGTGACCAATGACCAGGGACGGAACAAGATCAGTTTCCAAGTATTTGCCAGCGAAAGTCCATCGGTGATCGTATAATAAAATCCCGGTACCTGCCCCCCGTTTACGATAAAGAGAACAAGTCTGAAAAGCATAATCACCAAAAACACACCGAGGTTGATCAATACCAGACGGACCGTCATTCCACCATACGTGTACTGGTGTTGTATGTCTTTCTTAATAGATGCGAACATAAATTACCGTTTTTTCCTCCAGTATAAAATCAGAATTATCCCAAATACCAAACCACCTACGTGAGCCAGATGGGCTACCCCTGTTTGAAAATTACTAAAACCGAGGACGATCTCCAACAGCCCGTAAATAATGACAAAGTACTTGGCCTTGATAGGAATAGGTGGAAAAAGCAATAAAAGTTCCACGTTGGGGAATAACATCCCAAAACCCGCCAAAACCCCAAATACGGCCCCGGATGCACCGATCACACGAAAGGGGGTCGATAGAAAATATTGTTGCTCGAGAGGGGACATCGCCATCAAACCCACCTTCCAGCTTAGTATCTGAAAAATCGCACCACCCAGACCCGCAAAGAAGTAGAAAAATAAAAAACGATTTCGGCCCCAGTGTCCTTCCAACGCGCTGCCAAACATATACAGGGCAAACATATTGAAAAAGAGGTGACTGAAGTTTCCGTGCAAGAACATATGCGTGATCAACTGATACCATCGGAAATAATCAGAGCCGGGATAATACAATGCCCCGTTTTCCTGAAAATTCTTCAAATAAGAAAAGATAGCATTGCTATCAGTCAAATTCGGGAACACATAGGTAGAGGCTATAAAGATCAGCACGTTGATGATAATCAGATGCTTGATCGTATCGGTAATTCTTATCATTAGGCGAATTGTTTTTCCAGGTCTTCAGACTTAAAGGTAATAAAACATTTTTTCCCCGAAGGACTGACTGCCGGTTCTTTACAGCCAAACAACTGATGGATCAACTCCTTAATTTCTTCTTCTGACAATCTTCTATTGCGTCTGATGCTCATATTCTTTGCTAATAAATGGGCTACTCTCTCATGAATGTCCGGCCCCAATTTTCGATTCTCCTGGTATTCATCCAGAATCTGGTGAATGATGTTTATTTTCTCTTTGGTGTCCAGGAGCAGGATATCAGGCATAGCCTGAAGTACAAAGGCATTTTTACCGAAAGGTTCCGTCACAAATCCATAATCCTTCAACACCGGTGCAATCTGATCCATTAACGAAGTTTCTTCCGTACTCAAATGCAATACTTCTGGAAACAACAACGATTGGGCGTTGAGGTTTTGAGATTTACCCTGTACCAGAAATTTCTCATACAAAATCCGCTCGTGGGCGTTCTTTTGGTCCACGATAATTATTCCCGATTTGATGGGACTGATGATGTAACTATTTTTGATCTGAATAGGGGAGAATTGCTCACCCGCTTCCTGCCATGCCCTTTCTTCCCGGGACGCAGATCGGTCATTCTGATCGGCTATTTTGATGTCCTTTCCTGATTTTCGGATTTCAGCATAGAATTCCTCCCAGGAATCTGCAGGCCATCGGTTTTCAGAATGGTTGCTGGCAGGTTTCCACGGGGCCGCAGGATTGGTGGAGGAAGGAATATCGGTCATCGACCGACTTTCAGGATTGTATGAAAATGGTTCGGGTTCAAATTCAATCACCGGAACGGAATGTTGGATCAGGGCGTGCTTTACTGCTGTCAGGATTATGTTGTATACAAAATTTTCGTCTTCCAGTTTAATCTCCTGTTTGGTGGGATGAACATTGATGTCCATTTTCTCCGGATCCATCTGAATAAACAGACAAAAGAACGGATAACTTTTGTCGTCGATAAGTTTATCATAAGCCTGTTGTACAGCCATGGATAGCCGGAAATTTCGGATATACCTGTTGTTGATATATAAAAATTGTTCTCCCCTTGACTTTTTGGCGTATTCTGGTTTCCCGACAAAACCGCTCAGACTCAGATAATCTGTGTCTTCTTTGACGTGAATCAATCGGTTCTCATATGGATTTCCAAATATCTGAACGATTCTTTGCTTGAGAGATCCGGGATATAATTGATGATAAAGCCGGTCATTGTGGAACAATGTAAAATGAATATCCGGATATGCCAACGCCAGTTGCTGAAACGTGTCCAGGATGTGTTTGAATTCTACCGTATCAGATTTCAGGAATTTCCGCCGTGCCGGAGTATTGTAAAACAAATTGGACACAGTGATGGAAGTTCCCTTTTCAGCCTGGCAATATTCCTGAGTCACGACTTCCGATCCGTGTACCACCAGACGAATTCCCATTTCTTCGTCTTCCAGTCTGGTCTTGAGTTCCAACTGGCTTACCGAGGCAATGGACGGAAGTGCCTCCCCTCTGAATCCGAGACTAAAAAGTTTTTGAAGGTCTTCACTCGTGCTTATTTTGGAGGTTGCATGCCTTTCAAGACTCATCCGGGCATCCATTTCACTCATTCCCGTTCCGGTGTCAATAATTTGTATTTTTGACCGCCCGGAATCCTGTATGATCACTTCGATTTTACCGGCCTGGGCATCAATCGCATTTTCCATGAGCTCCTTGACGGCAGAGGAAGGCCTGACCACTACCTCCCCGGCAGCAATTTGGTTGGCCACTACATCCGGCAACATTTTAATATTTCCCTCCATGGTATGTTTTATTCAAACATTTTAACCAGTGAACCGATATTAAAGTTGAGGAGAATGTAGGCTAATGCTGAAAGAAATATGATGATGACGACGACTCGTATATTGGATCGGTGAGTGCTCGAACGCTTGTAATCCTTGACTACAGCCCGACTGTGATATGCCTTGGTTATCCGCATTTTGGCCCGCTCTACATCATCGTCCATATCCTCTTCATCGATCAATCCGGCCTCCATCTGAGCCCTTCTTATGATCGCATCCCTGGCATCCTTCTCCGGATCATAATACCGTGGTTTATAATTAAATACCCTATGGCCTGGAATTTTATTGAAAGAAAAAATACCCATTATTCAAATTATCCTTGATACAAATTTAATCAATTCTGACAAAACGTTGTTTAATGTGTGAAATATAGAGTAAATTTGTGAGGTTATAAAATGATCCATGAGTGAACTGATAAAGCACGAATGTGGCATTGCCATGATAAGGTTGCTAAAACCTTTGGATTTTTACCAGGATAAGTATGGGGATCCATTATATGGATTAAACAAACTACAGCTTCTCCTTCAGAAAATGCGGAATCGCGGACAGGACGGTGCCGGTTTGGCCACCATTAAACTTGATCCGGAACCAGGAACCAGGTATATCTCGAGGTATCGAACCAACAGTAAAAACTATATATCTGACCTGTTCCAGCACGTTTTCCGCCATTTCGTGGATCTGGATCCGGCATTGCTCAAAGAACCAGGCTGGCTGAAAGCAAATAAACCATATACAGGTGAATTACTGATGGGGCATTTGCGGTATGGAACCCATGGATCCAATACCATAGAAACCTGTCATCCCTTCCTACGTCAAAACAACTGGATATCCAGGAATCTGGTTTTGGCAGGAAATTTCAACCTGACAAATGTGGATGAAATGTTCGATGAACTGGTTGAACTGGGGCAATTTCCGAAAGAGAAATCCGATACGGTGACCGTTTTGGAAAAAATCGGACATTTCCTGGACGATGAGGTTCAACGGCTTTTCACGTGGTTTAAGCCCGATGGGTACAATAACGAGGAAATAACCAAGAAGATCATCGATCATCTCGATATACAAAGATTACTCCGACGAGCCAGCAAGAAGTGGGATGGAGGCTACGTCCTGGGTGGTTTTGTCGGTCATGGGGATGCTTTTATGATGAGGGATCCCAACGGCATCAGACCAGCCTATTATTACCACGATGATGAAGTAGTGGTGGCTGCCAGCGAGCGGCCCGCCATCCAAACCGCCTTTGACGTCAGATTTCGCTATATCCAGGAATTGCAACCCGGTCACGTGCTCTCTGTGAAAAAGAATGGTACCATGGAGGAAGTACCTTTCGCCAAACCAGGTAAGAAATTGTCTTGTAGTTTTGAACGGATTTATTTTTCCAGGGGAACCGATCGTGATATTTATCTCGAACGGAAACAACTGGGTAGAGAATTGGTCGATCAGGTGCTGGATAGCATCGATCACGACTTTGAAAATTCGGTCTTTTCCTTTGTTCCCAACACCGCAGAAACAGCATTTTTGGGGTTGATGGATGGTCTCGAGGATAAAGCGAGGGAAATCAGGATGACGCGTATTCTGGAACTCGATCACAAACCTGATGAACAGGAGCTCACCAACATCGCGAAGATAAAACCCAGGAATGAGAAGATAGTCGTGAAGGATGCCAAGATGAGAACTTTTATTGCCGCCAATGAAAATCGGCACAGCATGGTCTCCTACGTTTATGATGTGACTTACGGCATAGTCAAAAATCAACAGGATACGCTGGTTTTGGTCGATGACAGTATAGTCCGTGGAACCACGTTACGGGATAGCATTATCAGGATGGTGGATCGCCTGCATCCTAAAAAAATAGTATTTGTTTCATCAGCGCCGCAGATCAGGTATCCCGACTGCTACGGTATAGATATGTCCAATCTGGGGGATTTTGTAGCATTCCAGGCCGCCATTAAACTTATAGAAGAAAGGAATATGGAAGATTATCTGGAAAATATCTTTCAGAAGTGCCTGGCTCAAGAAAATTTGCCCAAAGAAAAAGTGGTGAATTACGTCAAAGAGGTGTACGAACCCTTTACATACGACGAGATTTCAGCGAAAATTGCGGAAATTCTTACTCCACCAGATGCGGAAGCTGAAGTGGAAATCATCTATCAGACCATCGCCAGTCTGCATAAAGCGTGCCCTGAAAATAAGGGAGATTGGTATTTTAGTGGAAATTACCCCACCCCGGGGGGAAATAAAGTGGTCAATAGATCATTTATTAATTATATGAACAAAGTGGAGTCCCGGGCGTATTAATCTTAAAATCCGAAATAATGTTTAAAGGTGGCTCTTTATATTTAGGGACGATATTGAAAATTCCGGTCAAAGTCCATTGGAGTTTTGCATTATTGCTGATCTACGTGGTGTACATGGGACAACAACTTGGGATGTCGACGTTTGCCATCGTCAACTTTTTTTATTTTACTCTTCTCATTTTTGTCTGTGTAATCCTTCACGAATTTGGGCATGCCCTGACCGCCCGAAAATACGATATTGGAACGCAGGATATTTTGATTACCCCCATCGGTGGTCTGGCTCGCCTGGACCGCTTACCTGAAAATCCAATGCATGAGATGGTGGTCGCCATTGCCGGGCCTATGGTCAACGTGGCCATCGCGGTACTGATCGGAATGTATTTATATTTTACAGGATCGGGCTTTGAGATCATCGGAACCGAAAAGGTTGTGTTTGAATACTTTTCCAACTTTCCGGTACTGCTCTTATACCTCAACGTAGTTCTCGTATTATTCAATTTGATCCCTGCTTTCCCGATGGATGGGGGACGAATCCTCAGAGCCCTGATATCGGTTTTCAAAGGCCGACGGAAAGGTACTCTGATAGCCAGTTGGATAGGCCGGGTGCTGGCCATCGGATTTTTGGCGTTTGGACTATGGGAAAATCACCTCGGATTGATATTTATTGGGATATTCGTTTACTTCGCTGCCAGGGCCGAGTACCGTACTGTGGCCTCCGAAGAAAGATACCGCCATGGAAAAGTGGCCGATGTGCTCAATCACAATTTTATGGTTTTTTCTCAGGATGATCTGATGCAGGATGTTTTTCACCAATGGGAAGGATCCGAAGAAAACGCTATCCTGGTAGCAGATAATGAGAACAATATCATCGGCGTGATCCCTGAAGAAGATGTATTTCATGCGAAAGAACAGGGAGATGTTTTCACACCGGTATACAGGTATATGAGTAAAGAATTTGAATCAGTTACTATGGAACTACCAGTGAGGCATCTGTTTTACCTCTTCAATAATAAATCAGTCCAAATGCTTCCCGTTTCCAGAGATGGCAGAATACTGGGAGTTGTACGACGTCAGGATCTGGCAAATTTTCTGACTTTGCGGACCTGATTTTCATTTTCCATATTTCCAATCTAATCACACATGTGCGGCCGATCTTCCCTTACTGTTACAGAAAAACAACTGGAAATCAGATTCAATGCATCTTTTTACTCAGAAGACCTGGAAAGATACAACCCCATTCCCAATTTTAATATGGCCCCTTCTCAGAAGCTCCCGGTCATCACAGATTCTGATCCGGAGCACATCAATCTGTTTCGATGGGGCTTGATTCCATTCTGGGCCAAAGATGAGAAGATCGGTTACAGGATGATCAACGCCCGAAGTGAAACGGTAGAACAGAAGCCCGCATTCCGGCAAGCCTTTCGGAGCCGGAGATGCCTCTGGCCTATCGACGGATACTACGAATGGATCAAAAAAGAAAAAGAAAAGATTCCGTACAGGGTGGTCATGAGAGATGAAGGGATATACACCATCGCAGGTATGTGGGAATCATGGAAAAATCCTGATGGCGAGAAAGTATATAGTTTTACCGCGCTGACAAAAGCAGCCAGTCCTTCCATGGAATTTCTCCATCATCGCATGCCCGTCATAATACCTAAAGAACTTGAAAAACAATGGCTGGATCCTGCGCTGGATCCTTCGTCATTCCTGGAGGAATTACCAGAATTCGGAACCGATCAATTACGGGTTTACAGGGTGTCCCAAAAAGTCAACAGCGTCCAGAATAATAACAAAGAATTGGTTCTGGAAGTCCCGGATTCGGAACAAGGTTCTATTTTCTAGCTCTTCCTGTCACGCAACCCCATACTGGTATACAAATTGTAATCCCACCACCCATGAAATATCATGCGATGATCAGGTTCATAAAAAAAGCCCTGCCGATTTTTATCAACAGGGCTTTGCAGCGGAGGAGGAGGGATTCGAACCCCCGGTACCGGTAAAGGTACGTCGGTTTTCAAGACCGGTGCAATAAACCAGGCTCTGCCACTCCTCCGGATGTTCTCCCGGATCTACCGTTTAGATCCGATTTTGGAGATGCAAAGTTAAAATCTATTTTGGAATTTCAAAAGAGTATCGTGTTTTTAAAAATTTAAAATTTTGAAGGAAGGGCCGGACAGAAAAATTCAAACCAGAGGCGAAAACGAGATTCTTTCTACATTTTCATAACTTCATGGCCGGGACAAACCGAACATTAATTTCTTACAAGATATGAATTGGACAGTCATTTTCCTTAGATATCTCATAATCAATACTCTGTGTATTGTGAGCGGAATGGGAATCCATGGCCAGACACCATTCAGTTTTTATAATCCGGAAAATAAACCTTACCGTTCTGCTCTATCCGGAGGTTTTCTGGCCCCCCAATTTTCATCATTTGATCTCGACAGGGACGGTAAACCGGAAATGATTACGTTTGATCGGTTTTCCGGAATTGTCCAGGTGTGGGCTCCGGCTGAAGGTATACCCGCCTACGATCTGATTCGTGAACCAGGAGTAGAATGGCCTATCCTTCAAAACTGGATGTTGGTCCGGGATTTTAACCGGGATGGCATCCCGGATATTTTTACGCAGGGATTTCATGGGATAGCCGTGCACCAGGGATATATTGAAAAATCACTGATCAAATTTGAAAAACTATCCGGCACTTCTTTCATTGATGATTCATTGATATTTCACCACAGATCCGGAGGAACCACCAACATATATCACGCCTCCACTGATATTCCCATTATCCAGGATCTGGATGGGGATGGAGATCTGGACATCCTGACCTTCGAATTATCCGGCAGCTATCTTTATTATTATGAGAACAGATTCGATGAATCGGGCAGTCACCTTGATTTTGTCCTTCGGCACAACTGCTGGGGATATTTTTCGGAAGATCAATTTTCGGAAGATATCGATTTAACGGATTCCGATATAACGTGTCCTCCTGCATTTTCTGTGCGACACGCGGGCTCATCGAGTTGTTTGCTGGACTACAACAACGATTCACTTCCTGATCTGCTCCTCGGTGACATTGGTTCGAGTACGCTCAAGGTGCTTATCAATCAGGGTTCTCAGGATACCAGTCTGCTTACCAGGATAGTATCTGAATTTCCCGACCCGGATTCACCAGCCGTGCTTCGATTTTTCCCCGCCGCCTACCTGATCGATGTGAATAAGGATTCCATCATGGATGTTGTAATAGCCGTCAACGAATACCCATCGACAGATCATGAGGGAATATGGACGTATCTGGGAACCGGGAATCCCGACAGACCTTTTACACTCTATAAGAAAAATTGGCTTGAACAGGAGACCATCGACCTGGGGCAGTATGCCTCCCCGTATTATATGGATGTCAACAATGATGGTATCGATGATTTACTGGTCGGTTACCAGGTGACTGATGAGACCTTTCACCCGGTCAATAAAATCGCTTACTTTGAAGCTCTGAATAGTCATGAATTTCAATTGAAGGATCAGGATTTCCTGAGTCTGTCCGAAGTATTGACGGGAGGTTATCGTCCATACCTGACATCCGGTGATGTGGATGGCGATGGGCATGTAGACCTCCTCGTAGGATTGTCCGATGGTACATCTTACATGATTTTCAACAGATCCGGGCCAGGTAAACTATTTGAACCGAGAAAGATAGAACAGAATTGGGGAGGCCTGCAGATGTTATCCGGAGCGACGCCCGAACTGTTTGACATGGACGGAGACGGAGATTTGGACGTGATCGCTGGATTTGACAACGGGACAATCGGGTTGTATATCAACACTGGCAACAGCGGGCAGGCTATATTCGATCTCAGTACGGATCTCGCACCCCATATAAGCATGCTGGGCCAGATCAGGACCGTAGGAGAGAATTCATTGCTGGGGCGTTCAGCTCCCAGGATTCTGATTTATGGAACGGATACGATTCTGGTTTCCGGATCGCATAAGGGAGATCTTTATGCTTACTATGTAAACACGAGAGATCTGAATTCACCCTTCCCTGAGGTTGATCCGGGGGAATGGCCTGCCTGGATAGGTGCGAATGGCCGGATAACGCTCAGGAAGGTCAACGATCAAACGATCCACGTGATGGCGGGAAATATTGCCGGAGGATTGACAGACCATTTCGTCGATCTGGTTCCTACGTACGCCAACCAACCTGAAATTCCGGAGATATCCATTTATCCCAATCCCGCGAATGCCGGTGAAATGCTCCATTTTGGACCAGTAGAATCCTATAGAAGCAAAACTCTCAATGTTTATTATCCTACCGGGCAACTGTGGAAGAGGATCGACCTGACCTCCGGACAAAATCAAATAGACACGTCAGGTTGGAGACCGGGGATATACTTCTTACAGATAATATTCCGGGATAACAGAACGATGGTCCAGAAAATTATCGTTCAATAATTTCTGTCGCCAAATATCAGGCTACCCACGCGCACCATATTACTCCCGGTCTGGATGGCCGTTTCATAATCTGACGACATTCCGTAACTCTTGATTGTGAAGGCAGGATCATCGCTGAAATACCGATCCCGCAAATCTACAAACAGTCTTTCGAGTAATTCAAATTCACTTCTGATCTGAGCCATATCATCCGTAAAGGTAGCCATCCCCATTACACCGGTAATGCGGATATTCGGAAAATTCATCCGATTGAAATCGTCCATGAATCCAGAGAGTTGTCGGGGATCAATTCCAAACTTAGAATCCTCGCTCGCTATTTTTATCTGGAGTAGTGCGGGAATCACGCGTCCTGATTTGAGTGCTTGTTTATTGATTTCTTTGGCCAGCGAAATACGATCCAGACTATGGATCAGGTAT
>CALEIL010000548.1 GCA_937876435.1 uncultured Bacteroidota bacterium | reverse complement strand
AATAGTATCATTTACTTAGTTCTCAGCGCACTGCGGTTATGAATATTTGGGTTGTATTTATTCATTGACACCTGTTTGCATTTCAATCATTTCTTCGGATCCATATTATACAATGTGGTTTTTGCTTTTTTTTAATTACTCGTTGATGACCCTATGCCCAATGATAAAAATCCGAGAAAGGAAAAATCAATCAACCTCTAAAACCACCCTCCTGTAACTCGCCAATCCGGGTTCCCCATCATCGGTCACTTCCAGAATAATATGTACGAATGAACCTGCCGGCGTTTCCCGGGGAATGGTGACTTCAGTTTCCGGTCGTTCAGAATTCAGGATGCCAGGAATCACACCGGCTGTTCCGGCTTCCGGATACGCGTACCAACCGTATGACAATTCATCGCCGTCCGGATCGCTGGAGCCTGTCGCAGACAAGATCAATTTTTCACCTTTCGAAACCTGGAATCTGACGACTCCCTGTCCCGGCTGGTCATTGACCATCGCGACGGGCACGTGGTTGGCTTCTTCCGATTGCATCACACACCAGTCCAGCCGGGCCTGAAAATCCCGTTGATAGTCGGGGCGCCAACGCCATACGGTAGCGCGTGCACTGAGATTGCCCTCCACCGAATCCTGCGCATCCACGAAATGAGAGCCCCACGATTGAAAACGACCGCCCCAACCTCCCCATTCCGGATGATCCGAATCACTCAGTCCATTCCGCAGAAAATAAAACCAGGACGGAGAGTCACCTTCCTTCAGGACGCCATGTGGATTGGGGGAGGTCCAGGTTTTCAAAGGATAGGCCGCCCCGAGAGGACCATGCCCACGCTGGACATGAGTCTGAATCCAGTCCAGAGACGTCAGAGATTCATCACCCCCCAGGTACATCCCGCGAAAAACGGCATTCCGTTTATCCTCCCCTTCGACGGACTTATTGAGGATATAAAACACCCCCGGAAACATCGGAAACATTTCATCGAATATAGCGTCCTGATCAGCGATGTCGTATACTCTTATTCGTCTGACAAATTCCTGATAAGCTTCCGGATTTCGGGTATTCTTCACCTTCCACAAGGCCTGAAAAAGATCGGTCTGTCCACCCCAAATAGCGATATTAACCGGTCGATCATCCTCCTTATCCACCACCTTGATGATCCAGTCTGACCCTTCCGTATCATGCCCTTCGCCAATATAAGCGGTCCCCCGATGAGGATTGCCCCTCTTGATTTTTTTGATCAATTCTTCGCTATCCGGATAAGCCGGGTCGTGAAGAAGGAGATTGGGTCTGACTTTACCATAAGCCCGGAGTATCTCCCCGATCAAATGAGGTTTCACTACAGCCTCCTTCAGTTCTCCCGGAGTTCCGGAAGCCGAGGCTATGAACCCTTCCAGATCAAACTCATTGAAATACAACGAAAGCCTGATCAGGGACTGCTGATCGTCGGGGTCGCCGCCGATGTCGGTCAGGATGAGAAGGCGGGGCTTGGCAGGTGGGGTTTGTTGTGGATCGGGAGAAAGGCCAGGGTTCGTAGCGTTTGCGATTGCAAGACCTGGCCAGATGCTGTAAGCCAATATTCCGAAGATGGCTCCTCCAATAAACCGAGGTAAATTACATTTCATATATGCAATTTAGAAAATTAAGCAGGAAAATATGCCTGGTGTATCATATGGGTCATGAGTGTCATTAGTACCATTAACTTCTGATCCAGTCCAACCGACTATTCCATTTCATCGGCGATCAACTCTCTTTTGGCCGTATTGTGCCAGCGCACGGGCATATGACGTTCACCACTATTATTGGCACCTCGATTGGGGTTTCCCTTTTTGATTTTTTTGATCAATTCTTTGATGTCCGGATAACCCTGATTTGGAACTGGTCATACAGGCTTTGGGTTTTTGGATATTGGCTGGTGGTGGCTAATTACCTATAAAATTTATCATCCGTCCATTTTGCAGGATTAT
>CALEIL010000547.1 GCA_937876435.1 uncultured Bacteroidota bacterium | reverse complement strand
CACCCGAAAAAGGTATTTTTCGGTTCCTCATCGATCGTACGTGGGTACGATCGATTCCGTCAAAAAAATTTTAATTTACTTCGGGAAATTTATCCTGACAGAACATTGGATCCAGCAAGATGGAATGAATTGTGGGTTTGAAATGTTTTATCAGAATAATGTTCACTTCAATAGCTATGAAATACCTGTTCTTTTTGATCGTAATATTCTTCACAAAACCATGTCTTACTCAAACCAACCTTCCGGAATTTCTGAAAGGCTCCTGGAAAATCGAAAATCAGGAAACGTATGAACACTGGGACAAGCTCAACGAACAATCGCTCAAAGGTCTGTCCTATACCATACAGGATGATCGCATAGTGGTCACCGAATACCTGGATATTACCCTGAGGGACAATGCCATCTATTACACGGCCACCGTACTGAATCAAAACGAAGGAAAAGGGGTGCCATTTAGGATGACCAACTCTGATAGCACTTTTATCTTCGAAAACCCTGATCACGATTTCCCCAAAATAATATCGTACCACCCCCAATCCGATTCTGAAATTCAGGTTACGATTTCCGATGGTAAGGACGAAACTTTTTCTTATAGGCTGTTAAAATTGAATACACCACCGGCACACCAGGACAGCAGCGTGACCAATCCTCAATACGACTCAGACCTGGCCCAAAAACTCGGTGCCGATGACTACGGCACGAAAGGCTTTATCCTGGTCATGCTCAAAACCGGACGCAACCAGAGCACCGATAAAGATTTGATCTCCAATAGCTTTCGGGGTCACATGGACAATATCAACCGATTGGCAGAAGAAGGGAAGTTGATCGTAGCCGGACCTCTTGGCAAAAATGATCAAACCTACCGGGGCATCTTCATCCTGGACGTTCCCTCCATAGAAGAAACTGAAACTCTCTTGCAAACCGACCCGGCTATCCAGGCCGGACTATTGGATTTCGAGCTTTACAATTGGTACGGGTCAGCTGCCTTGCCGGAGTATCTGAAATATTCGAATAAGGTGTGGAAGAAGAAGCCGTGAGAACCCGGGAATAGCACAGCCCCAGATATCCGAAAAAGTATCCAAAGAACGAGCGGTGAGTGCGTTTTACACTCCCTAACGAATTGAAGATTACCATTAAACCCAACAGAATAAATCAAACAACATGGTAACCATACTTGAAATAGCAAAATCTTGACTATCCCCTCCTGGCGACACCATTCAGGAGCACATAGATTTTATCGGCATGAGCCAGGTTGAACTTGCCGAAAGAATGGGAAGACCCAAAGAAAAAATTAACGACATCATCAAAGGCAGAGAGCCAATAACAATGGCAACCGCTTTTAAATTGGAAAAAGTGTTGGGTATTCCTGCAAGCTTCTGGCTAAACTGAGAAAAGACGTACCGCAGAGAAGTATATGAATTACAACAGAAGGAAGAATTTGAAAAAGAAAGAGGCTGGTTGACTGCTTTTCCTGTAAATGAAATGAGAAAATTTGGCTGGCTGCCCGACACAAAAGAAAATCACGTATTAGTGGACGAACTACTCAAATTCTTTTGCGTGGCAAGCACTGACGAATGGAAACGCATATACATGGCCGAAGAAGTTTCGGTAGCATTTAGAGTTTCAGTAGCACATACACAAAGCCCTCATGCTATTTCTGCATGGCTACGAAAAGGAGAAATGCAAGCCACAGAAATTAAAATTGATGAATTTGATAAAAAGAAATTTAAAACTACTTTATCAGATATAAAAGAATTGACCTATTTGATGCCTGACAACTTTACCCGACGATTGCAAAACATTTGTGCTGAGTGTGGTGTGAGGGTTGTGTTCACTCAAAACTTACCCAATGCCCCTATTAGCGGAGCTACCCGTTGGTTTCACAACCAACCAATTATCCAACTTTCTGGCAGGTATAAAACCAACGACCATTTCTGGTTTACGTTTTTTCACCAAGCAGCCCACATCATCTTGCACGGTAAAAAAGATATATTCCTAGAAAATGTAGAAGGAACTGAAATAGATCAGAAGAAGGAAAAAGAAGCAAATGACTTGGCTGCCAAAATATTGTTGAATGAAAGTGAAATGCAACAAATTATTGATGGTGCTCCACTCAATGAAGAAATGATTTATGAGTTTGCTAATAAATTTAGAACGCCAGCTGGGGTTATTATAAGTAGGATGCAATATTTAAACCTCATTCCATTCCTTATTGGCAATGGATTGAGACAAGAAATTGATTTGTTAAATGAAGGAGGATATTGAAATATGGAATACCTATAGATTATACGCCTATTCCTCATCCACCTCAAAACCCATCTGTCTGGCCGATTCCTTCACGATCTTGTATTGCTGGCTGTTCTCCGTGATCGGATAATTGGGCTTGGAACGGGCCGTAATGGTAAACTCGATTTGGACATCGTTCTCCTTCAATGGCATAATGAATGAGTTGAACAATTGATTGAACACGA
Source organism: uncultured Bacteroidota bacterium (assembly GCA_937876435.1). GTDB lineage: Bacteria > Bacteroidota > Bacteroidia > Chitinophagales > Saprospiraceae > Membranihabitans. The sequence continues at coordinate 3,670 of CALEIL010000547.1, read as the reverse complement.
TGGCATTCGCCTGACCGGACACCGAAATCCTTCGGATTTTTCGGACAACCTCACCTTCATCAGATGATTTCGGAACTGAATGTGTATCACTACCGGTATCCATGGGACCATCCGAATCGGGAACTAACTCAGGTGATGATACATTTTCCTGACTCCGCATCCACGCCTGATAATCACCCGGCGATACCAGCCAGAAAGTCTCATCCTCCGCATCAAACATCGGTACACCCGATCCAAAATACATCCGAGTCCAGTCCTTAGATCCTTTGGAGGCAATGGCAAATTGTCGATTATGGCAATATTTCACCAGGCTGTTTTCCAAGGCGGACTTATTGGCGATCATTGGCTTGTCATCATAACGTAGAAAAGCCTCCCACACCTGTTTTGTCTGGATCGGTTTTCCATCTTCCGGTAGCAGATTGTTCCGTCGCAATGTATTGTGACCGACAGATTCCAACAACCATTCCTCGTTCCGTAATTTATCCCAGAAAATATTGGAAACCTGTACATCAAAGGCGTCCTTAAATTCGCGGACCTCCGTGGTAGTCCGACCTTGGGCGCCCGAATATTTGTGGATCTGATTGTACGCCGTCACCAATTCCTTCTGTACTCTTTCTGCAGCATCCACGATCCGAGCATTCAGATCCGGTTTTTGATCCGGTTCCAATGTACTATAGTAATCCTCTTTAATCTTTTTGCAGGCGAGATACTCCCGGATAATATTATACAACGACGCACGTCCATGATTGGATACGGATACAAACAGCAGCGTGTTGCGGTAAATTCGATCATTGTTCCCTTTTCGTAGCGCAAGATTCTCAATCTCTGATTCGAATCTTCGATTGCCGTTTTTATACAACGCGGGATGGAGAATGATCAGCGTAGGAGATTTCAGTTCTGGAACATCCCCTTGTGGATTAACGATCAATTTGAATTTGGAAACTCGTCTTGACTTGTCCTCGAGTATCTTAATAATCTCGCTCTCGATGCGTTCGTCCTTGATCTCGGAAACTGCTGAGTTGACCAGGATATTGAGGTTGGCTTTGGTATGAAACCAATAGCGCTGGTCAGATCCGCCGGTCTGTGAATAATACAGGTAGTAGGCTCGGTTTTGCATCTCATCCAGGCTGCTGTTGATGCTGTTGTGGTTGAAGCCGCCGGGAACGACCAGTTGGAGTTTCAACTCCCGAACCGTGATCCCCCTGTTCACCCCAGTACTTCCAAAAGAATTTAGAAAAATGGTTGTGGCTATCCCTTGCGTAAGATTGTATTCACCAAATGCCGGCTTCTCCTCATCGATATGATACGCATTGGATTGCGTACCGCACACGTCAGAGCTGATCACCGCATCATATCCCATCCCATATAGTTTTTTCACTTCCCCGGTCAACGTATCCAGGTTGTCGATCCGGAGGTGAGAGGGATGGATCAAGGTATGATTCCCGATCAAATTATTGCGTCGTTTCCAGAGATCCGAAACGATCGAAGCAAGCAGTCGAAGAACTCCTCTGGTTCTCTGAAATTGTGGATGACTCGCCCATTTATTTTTGAAAATATTGATCAATTCCGGATGAAACGGATACGCCCGTCGCATCAGATCCGCGTATTCCGATTTATTGGAGCGTTCTGGAAGTTCCAGCCAAATATTATCATAAAGCGTGGCGTACGATTCCAATACCTTTTCCGTCACCCGGTCATCTCCAAATCCCTCAAATAACCGATGCCGGATCACTTCAAAAATCTCCTCTTCTGCTACCGGTTTGGTATCCGCTCCCACCCGGGCGACCCGTTTTTCCAGGGATTGGAGAATGGCAGCCGTCTGCGGAGAATTGGCCACTTCCGTGACGCTGGCCGGTAAGGTAATCACCCCTACACAATTTTTAACCTTGGCGATGGCTTCGGTCAGTTCCTGCATAAAACTGATGGTCTGATCCGACAAAGTGGAGCCACCTACCTGCACACCTGAAGCCGGGACGCAATAATCCGCTAGCTCATCGATAAGAATCAGGGCAGGTGAAGCTTCCTGTAAAATCTCTATAAACAATCCCTTGGGTGCAGTCCGTGACTCATCATTGGCTCGTATTTTTTCGTACATCTTTGGTCCTCCGAGCTGCCAGGCCAACTCCCCCCACAATGTACGGATATGCACATCGCCTACTTGTCGACCCTGGGTAGGATCGTTGGTCGTATTGGTGAATACCGCGATAGCGGCTTTATCATACTGTGGCAAAGCAGTCAGTTTACCTGCCACCTTACTGTTTTCAGCAATATTTTTCCCGGCACGAACCAGATGATACAACGAAATGAGCGTATGGGTCTTTCCACCTCCAAATCCGGTCTGCAGCGTGATGATCCGATTCTCGCCATCCTGGTTTCCGTTCAATCCCTTTACGACCCGGTTGGCGATATTGGTGAGTCCTTCCGTGAAATAGGTCTTATCAAAGAACAGCGACTGATTGTTATAAACCTCACGCCCTGTGCCGAGTGCTACTTCAGCCAGGTCCGCCGCAAAAACCGATTCATCCAGATTGCCCTGGCGAATATCCAGGTGGGGCTTGGCGTTGTTGAACCAGGCCGTGAGCGCAATCTCCGACGTTGATTGTTCGATTTGTTCCTCAGCAATCTGCTCCTGAATCGGTTTCTCATTTTTGAGATTGAGGAGTTCAGTTTCCAAATCCTTAAATCGAAGCTGGTGGACGATATCGATCATGTGGTTGTACGCCTGTTCCGCTTTACGGGGTTTCAGTTCCTCGAAGTGAAAGATCATATTGCGCACCTCTGCGATTTCACTGAATTTTGTGGAAAGCTTGGTCGTCATTCTATTAAAGTCCTTCCTGATGAGGTGTTGCACGTTTCTATCCAATGCCCAGGAAGCCAGATTCCCGATGTCGATCATCTGCTCGGGACTTTTCCCCTCAAGGCGGGTGTTCTCATTCCAAAATTTTTGTTGGACCTTGCTCATGGTCTCATAATACGCCTGGTCCCATTTCGCACCGTGTTTCTTCTTCATCACGGATGGAATATAGGAGCGCATGGTTTCGAGAAAAAGGCCCAGAGCCCGGTCGAGATTGTTTCTTTTAATGTTTTCCATGGTCTGTGTTGCTATGATTCAAATTCAATGGTTGATTGCATTCCCCGGTTGATGTCCCTATTTCTGGATTCCTTCAGCAGATTATCTTGGTTGACCAACAACCCCTTAGCCCATTCCCCATCCTTTATTTCTTTGGAGGGGGGAATCAATTCGGCCAGAGAATTGAGGACCCGCCATACGGTAGATTCGGCTTCGGGAGCCTTTTCCGCGATATAGTCGAGTAGTTCTACGCGCAGCGCTTTGCCATAAAGATACATCATCCGGTGCGCCATATCAATATCTGAATTCCGTACCGGCCGTAGCCCGATTTTTCCCTCCTCCCGGATACGAATATCTGCATGACCCAACATAGATTTTTCTCCGTGCTTGACCAACAGATGATGTCCGTAAATTTCCGACATTTCCACGCTCAGGCCGATCTGGGTAATCCGGCGAACGTTATCGTGGTCCGCCTGGGAAAATCCGAAAAGCTGGAGCCAGCCGATGTAAAACTTGGTCAGATCATCGGTATCAATGTCGCTGACGATGGCATCGAAGGCCGCGTCGCGTGCCATCTCGAGCAGCTTGCGCTGCCCACCC
>CALEIL010000546.1 GCA_937876435.1 uncultured Bacteroidota bacterium | reverse complement strand
AAAGTATGCGGAAATGGCGAGGCCATCTTGACGGCAAGTCCGATGTCGGTCATGGGTTCGCCAGGTAACGCCACTATCGCAATCGTACCCATCGTGATCACCTGGATCTCAATCTCCATCGATCGCAATCCGGACCGCTCCCGGCCGTATTCTGTCAGGGGTAATCCGATAAATTCGCTTTTGCATCTGATGGGTCCCACCTCGATTTGGGCGGAATGCAGAAGAGATCGACGCGCCAGATCTGTCAGTCCTTCTGCCATTTCAGAAACAGCACTCGTCCCCCGCTTCCAGGGGTTGATGTCCCCGGTAGTACCTTGCAGAAACAGACTTTCTCCTCCAAATTCCTTGCGGAACAACCCGGCCGTCATTCCGGGCCAGTCTCCCGAAATGGAATCCAGGTAAGGGTAGATCGAAACCGCGTGGGCCGACAAATTGAAAATCGTGGAGAGGTGGTGATCGTCTGAATTTTGAAAAAACAAAACGTTCATGGTTCTGTCCAGGGAACCGAAATTCATATTGCCACTAATCACCGCCGGGTCCCAGTCCGGATGTTTGAAATAAAAGCCTTCTGGAGTGCTGGATTTTTCTGTGTCTACCGAAACCGGTCTGGGCCGTCTGTTTTGAACCCAGGTAGATATATCCGACTTTCCAATCCGAACGCTACACACTTCCCTGGATTGATAAGCATTTTTTACCGCCCGCATAGCCTGCGTGATGAGGGATTTTTTCCAGGTAATATATTCCGGAACAATTTCCTCATCCGGTATTTTACTCAATGACCCCCAGGATGAATCCCGTTCGGTCGAACGAAGGACTTCGCTATACACGGGGGAAAATGGCGCCGAATGATTGTGGGTGGCTGTTATCAGAATGTTTTCCCGGGGAATATCCAATTCGGTCGATATCCGGTCCTTTAACAAGGCTGTGATTGATTCCCCTACGTACACCAACTCCATGCTCACGATCACCACAGTGTCGGCCTGGTCGTGCAGTATAAATGTCTTCAGATAAATTGGATCGAGAACATGATCATACGGACGTCCGGTCACCCAGTTGAGAAGTCGGACAGAAGGTGTAATATCCTCTGTGGCCAGGCCAAATGACAGCGTAGAAGAGTCGATCTGTGGGGTGGATACCTGATCGGCTGTTTCACCATTTTCAGCTTTGGCTTGAGAATTTCCCAGCAGGGTCAGGCTCATTCCAGCTAACGAACCCTGCCGGATGAAGTTTCTCCGATTGATGCGTTCCAAAGTCAAATCGATTTATATTTGAACATGTTACTCGATGGTTTCGAGGGGTGGTTGATTGTTTTGATAGCCTTCGTATCCAAAATTTTGGTTGATTCGTCCCTGGGTATTGGCGGTGATGATGTTTTGCGGTATAGGCCAATAAATGTTGTAGGGAAAAATCCTCGGGGTCTGACCTCTCCACCAGGATCCTTCCGGCTTAAAATAGACTTCATTGTCCCGGATGACTTTGTCAAACCACCAACTGCTTTCACCCAGGTTGTCCAGACTATATCCTCCCAGATTCAATTTTGCCATTATATTGGACACCCGTACCATTTCCGAATGCCGGGGGGATTCAAAATACAATTCTTTGGCCCGCTCATTAAAGATAAGATCAATGGTAACATCCGAAGGGGTATACAAGGAAGCATTCACCCTTTCCCGTACCACGTTGAGATCCTGAGCTGCCTGATCCAGGGAACCTTTCCAGAAATAGGCTTCAGCCCTGAGTAAGTAGGTCTCAGCTAACCGGAACAAATAAGCGTCGCCAGGACCTCCATTATTTCTTGTTTCCACCAGATTGGCCGGGTTGTACGTTTTATAGATCGGAAAGGAGTACCACCGGAGCGTCGTATCGCTCGGTGCCCCCCACCTCTGCTGGATAGGCTCTCCAAAATTGGGGGAACCAGGCCGGTTGTATTCGATTTCTGACATTTCCACCCAGTTGATGTCAGCCCTTCGAAGATCCGGGGTGTTGCTCCAGGTGACGTCGTCTTCTTTCCAGATATCAAATTGGTAGAATCGGGAATTGGCTACCACACCCTGACCTCGCAGCAAGGTATCCATCATAGCAGATGGGAAAACGATGCCACCCGAGCCCGTTTCATCCCGCACGTCGTGATAGTGGGGGACTAGGGCTCCCGATATCGCCAGATCTTTCCGAGCATCTTCCGGAGCGTCGGGTCTGGAGATGAGAGCCAGAATGGTTTCGGTGTTTTGGGAATGGTAGATATTATCGTGGCGGTGAAGATCCCAGATTACGTTTCTGGCCGGGTCGTTGGCCCAGCTCCCAAATCGTTCTGTCATCAGGGCAAATGGCCCGTTGATCACCTGGGTAGCTGCATCGATCGCGTTATCAAACTCCGTATTAGCCAGATATAGTTTGGTCAGCAAATGGTAACCGGCATACCTGGTAGGAACCCCGATTTGCGCTGTTTCAGGCATCCACTCGACCGCCCATTCCATATCAGTGATGATTTTTTCGAGAATCGCCCATCTGGAGTGGCTTCCAAAATCCAGTTTGGCGCCCCGCAACTCTTCCCCTATAAAGGGGACGTCGCCGTAGGAATGGATCAATCTATAATACAGATATGCTCTGTGCCAAAAGGCTTCTGCCAATAACCTGTTCCGGATGCTTTCATCCTGCCATTCCACATCGTCGATTCTTGAAATCAAGACGTTTGGATTTTTGAGGAAACTGTAGATCTGGGTGATCATTGTCGCCACTGTGTATCGTTCGGGAGTACCGTTGGGGGTTAGAAACGTAAAATCCACGCCGTAACCTCCCACGGTCAAATCCGAAGTGACCAGCTCAGCTGTACTCCAGGCAAATAGATTGTAGTATTCGGCCTTCAGATTTTCCCGCATAGTGACCAAAAGAGATTCGAATCCTTCTTCATCCACGTACACATTTTCCGGGGTATAAAATGAAAGTGGGTCAGGCTCCAACCATTCTTCGTTGCACGAGAATATTAGCCCGATCATGGCAATTGAAAGAATGGCCTGTGTGGTTCTGGTGGTTATATTTTTTATGTATTTCATTTTCAAATTTTATTACTTATAAGGAAATGTCTATCCCAAAAGTGATGGACTTGGGCATCGGCGTCATCCTGGACTCCGGATCCCATCCGATAAAACTGTCGATCGTCAATAAATTCCGTGAGGAAACAAATAGCGACATTCCTGTCATCTCGAGTCGGCTGTAGAAACTTTCAGGTAAAGAATATGACAGTGAAATGTCCTGTAACCGAAGGAACGACCCCGGTTCATAAAAGCTGATCCCGCCTCCATATGCCGTATTCACCGGACGCAATCTCGGATAGGAATTGTTCTGATTTTCGGGAGTCCAGTAAGGAAGCGGTCCGTTGTTGTAATTATTTCGATCGTGGGTCAGAGTG
>CALEIL010000545.1 GCA_937876435.1 uncultured Bacteroidota bacterium | reverse complement strand
GGCGATGCTGCTCGACCAGGGTCAGGCTGGTCAGCATCTGCGCTTTGAGCTGCCACCAGCCCGCTGCGGCGCCGGGGCCCTGCCCGCCGAGCGCCATCACCTTGGTCGGATAGCGAACGCCCAGACCCCAGCGGGCGATATCCAGTTCATGGATGCCCTGGTTGCCGAAATCACCATTGCCATAATCCCAATGCCAATGCCAATTGTAATGGACATAGTTATCAAAATATGGCTCCCGGACCATCGCGCCCTGCCATAGTTCCCAGTTGAGCCAGGAGGGAACGGCGGTCCGTTTGCCTTGTCCAATCGATTTACGGGTATTGGCATACCAGGTGTCGGCGTGATAGACTTCGCCGATCCGTCCGTCCCGGATCATTTGTACGCCTTCGATATTTTTGATGGAAGATCGCTGCTGGTTTCCCATCTGGACCACCTTATCGTACTTTTTGGACGCTTTAATGAATTGTTCTCCTTCCCAGGGGTTGTGACTGGCCGGCTTTTCTACATACACGTGCTTTCCAGCTTCCAGGGCCATGATGCCCAGCGGGGCGTGGAAATGATCCGGCGTGGCGATCACGACCGCATCGACCTCTTTTGTGTCCAGTAGTTTTCTGAAATCTTCGAGGGCTTTGGGTTTGTTTTTCTGATTTTCCAGCACTGCAGCCGTGCATTTTTCAATCGCTCTGGAATCTACATCACAAAGGTAATCCACCTGGAAACCCGGTAATTTGGCGTATGTTTCAGCCAGGTAATTTCCCCGGCTGTTCACTCCTATTACGCCCACGTGGAGAGTATCCGATGGAGCAAAAACACCCGGTGCGCTCCACAGCCTTGGAGCGATCATAAAAGCGCCGGCCCCGGCTGCACCCGCTTTTATGAATTTTCTTCTAGTTGTACTCATGTTCTTTATTTAGAATTTAAAACGTTTAAGTTAATACTTTTTCCGATTCTGAGAAGCATTCCAATGGAAAATCCGGCTCAATCTGAGATTTTGGGTACACCTTGACAATTCATCCCTGAGCGGGGTTGAATCTCAATAACCCAATCCGTCCTGCCAACGGCGGACAAACCCGGCGTATTGATATAGTACTTAATTCAGCCCCTGGATGAGTTGAATTACCTGCTATATTATTCCACGATCTCAAGCATCAAACTTCAACAATGGCTGATTTCAAATTCTCATCCAACAAGACTAACTAATTAAAAAAATCACAGACTGCCATTAAATGGCAGCGGTGTGAAATATATTGGTGGCACATAAAAGGTGGGAACCGGGGGATTTTTTTGGGAGAATTTTAAAAAGAAAGAGTTATCATGAGAATGCTGGAAGAAGTATTGCAAGACGTAAGAATTAAAACCCGGATCCAGCCGGCAGGCATCGTCGATGGCCCTTATGGGGCCTGGTTGCTGGATCATTTTAGGTATTGGAATAGTTCCTCTGACCTCATCCGCGATAAACTGCATGGCAAAATGAATCAAATGACCAGATCGTTTAATGATTCGCCACATTTTGATTATAGTCTGGGATACGGAATTACTGGATTTCTCTGGGTCATGAATAGACTGGTTTCTGATCCTGTGATCTACAGAAAAATTATTTCCTATGATACGTTGATGCCGGAAATTGAGGCTGAATGTACTCGTTTGATTCTCGATGACCATTATGATTTATTCAGGGGAGCCAATGGATTGATGATGTACCTGATGTCTGTAAATTCCTTGTCTCCAAAATTATATGACTTATATATCGAATCCTTACTAAATCGTCTGACCCATTCAGGTGATCTGATTAAATTTTCCGGAATGACTCAACATGGGATCGAGGAAGATGGCATCAATCTCGGCGTTCCCCATGGGGTTTGTGGTTGTTTGTTCACGATTGCCCGCCTGTATGAGTTCAGAAAACATCCGCGTTGCCTTGAACTCCTGGAAAATGCAATTCCCTACTACATCCTGAAACGAAAAGAACATCCCAATGGGAAATATCGGTTCACTTATTCGGATCATGCGGAAAGTAAGGTAGCACCCCTGGGATGGTGCTATGGGGATTTGATTGCCGGGCTGTGCATTACCAGGGTAGGAAAGATCTTGGACAATCCGGAATTTACGAAGAAAGGAATTGAGATTTTGGACAGTACCCTGGATCGAAACGATTACAGCACCGGGGATCTCAGTTTGTGTCACGGTTCAATAAGCGCAGCATATATTTATCATAAAGCCTGGTTGTTGACCAGGTTAGAGCGTTATCTCGAAAGAAGGGAAGTGTGGAAACGCAAAACCAAAGATCTTGTCAAAGCCTTGGAAACTAACCGGGCCTTTTCGGATGCAAAAATTGACAGCAGAAAACGTGATTCCCTCGTCTTTGGATATACAGGAACCCTACTGGCCTGGAGAACCATGAAGGGGGCCAATAGTGTGGAATGGGATGAGTGGATGATGTTGTAAAACCCAAAAGAAACGATCATCCAATATGGTTCTTTTTTAACAATCCTGGCAAAGATCACTTATGTACGGCGCCTTATACTCCAGTCGCCTTATTTAATCACCACTTTCCGGCCGGATTGCGCACTATACCTTGCCGCGTCGAGGATCTCGACCACGATCATATTATTTTCCAATGAAGAAAGATCCTCAGGTACCACGCTGATTTCACCCCGTACCACAGCGGCCAGATAACTAAATGGATTCTGATAGGGTGCCGTTCGGGGAGATAATTCTGAAATGCCGGAGTTGTCACTATCCTGAATATGCTTTTCGATCCGCCGGGCATTATGAGCCGTGAAGCTGCCGTTTTCGCCATAGATTTTCATATCTTTCCTGCTAAAGGGCCAGTTCCAGGAAGCCTGAATGATGACCTGATTTTCCGGATATTCCAGAATAATCGTCGCTTCATCGTCCACGTTCGGATAAATTGCCGGTTTAAGTTGTTGGGTGATGCCCCATACCGCTACAGGTTTTTCGTTCTTCATCAGCCAGGTGGCCAGGTTGGCACCGTAACACCCAAAGTCCACAACCGCCCCGCCACCATTTAACACAGGATCCGTCAGCCAGGCCAAAAATTCTTCACTACAACCTATTTCCCGGGGGCCGGGATGACCGTCGTGTATGACAATCTTTCTCATCTTACCCAATTCTTTCTGTTCTACGGCTACCCTGTACGCTTCCTGATTGCTGGAATACCAGGTTGTTTCATAATTGGTGAGTAGATGTATATTATGAGACCGGGCCAGTTGTTCCATTTCCCTGGCGTGGTCCATACTGACGGCCAGTGGTTTTTCGACCATGACGTGGATCCCTCTGGGGGCACATATCCGGACCACTTCCAGATGATCGTAAATGGATCCGAAGGCTGCTACCGCTAAGGGAGAGGTGGCTTCCACCATCAGCTCCAGGTCAGTATACACAAGATCCCTGGAAAATCCATACCGCAGCGCATATTTGTTGACCAGTACAGTGTCAGCTTCCGCAATACCGACGATGCGGACATGCTTTTTATGCCCCTCGTTGAAAACCCAATTGACATGATCATGACTGAGTCCAGCAATCCCAATATTTACAGGAATGATCGTGTCGGTCGGCATAGGTTGTAAAAAGGATAGTAGCATATTAAACAGAAGAATCATCTTTTTTCCGGTAAGATACATATATTTATACCGGCTTCGGCAGGTTTTGAGCAGGATTTTGCTCAGGCGGGACACACGATCATCCGGGGAATCCGGCGAGGCTATCCATTGTAAGTTCTCAATGAATTTTTTAAAGTCAGACCAGGGAAAATATGAAGACTATTCCTACAACCATCTTTTCGATCCTGTTGTGGACCTATTTTGGCGGTCAAATAGTGACTGCTGAACCGATCAAGGCATTGACCATTATTGCGCCTGATTCCAAATTTTACTTCCCTGTCGTGAGCGATGCTGCGGCTCATAAACCTATTCAGGTCGCCGATTCCACCGGCCCCCTTGACAATACCCGAATGAATGGTTACCGGGGGATCTGGTTTGAACTGGGGCAGCGATTTGAGTATGGCGATAAATATTCCGGGGCATTGGGAACCTACACAGCCAAGCACGTCCCTTTGGCGATTTATGCACCAGCCGTTGATAAGACTTTTTTTGTATATGGCGGAACCCCCGCTGATACCTCGAGGCACCTGCTCTGTATGATCGGGGTATATGATCATCAGAGCGGTAAGGTATCCAGACCTAGGGTCGTTTGCGACAAGCAGGGAGTCATAGATCCCCATGACAATCCATCGATCATGATCGACCGGGAGGGTTTTATATGGGTGTTCATCAGCGGTCGTGGAAGGACGCGACCGGGATTCAAATACAAAAGCCGCACGCCATATTCTATCGGCCATTTTGACAGGATAACGGAAGAAGAAATGACCTACCCCCAACCCTGGAAAACGGAAGGAGGTTATCTTCATTTGTTTACCAAGTATACAGGGGTTCGCCAGTTGTACTTTGAAAGAAGTTCCGATGGAGTCAACTGGACGGAGGATCAGTTGTTGGCAGCTATTCCTCAAAACGCCGGTGAAAAATCCGGACATTACCAGACGAGCGCTACCTGGCAAGACCAGAAGGTTGGTACATTTTTTAACCGGCATCCGCTGGGAAATGTGGATCGACGGACCGATCTGTATTATATCGAAACTACAGACATGGGTCAAAACTGGACTTCGGTGGCGGGTGATATTATTGAAATTCCTCTGACCACTCTTGATTCACCAGCCCGGATCGTGGATTACTATTCTCAGGAAAAAAATATCTACCTGAAGGATATGGGATATACGACGGAGGGCTTTCCGGTCGGTTTATTCGTTCGCAGCAAAGGTCATGAACCTGGTCCCGGAAACGGCCCATATGAGTGGATCGTTACGGGATGGGATGGAGATCAATGGTTTACGGAAGTGATCACAGAATCTGATCACAACTACGATATGGGAAGCATATACATAGAACCGGACCAGTGGAGGGTGGTAGCTCCCACTACGTCTGTACCCGATACATCGCAGGATTGGGGAGTCGGAGGAGAGGTGATCATATGGGAATCCGGGGATCGGGGAAATTCCTGGTCCAAAATGAAGGAAGTCACGTCGGGTAGCACGTATAACAATTCCTATATCCGTCGTCCGGTTAGCTACCAATCTCCTTTTTGTTTTTTTTGGGCTGATGGACATCCGCATCATTTTAGTCCGTCCCGGTTATATTTCGGGGATTTTGACGGTCACGTCTGGCAACTTCCCTCCCAAATGGAGGAAGAATGGGAGCCGCCTGTGAGCATCAAATGAAGTCGGAGATGACTACCTGCCGGAATCTGTTAGTATTTCGGAACTCGTATTCCAGATTGTCCTGGAGGTCATTCCCGTAGTTTCTTTTGATCAGTGCGGATGCCAGATGGGATTCCATTCCATTTCCGCTTGATGAGATTATTCTTATGGATCGGAGGGTCATTTATTGTAAAAATCGCTCAGATGATCGATGATCTCGGATATATCATCGTAGATGCCCAGATCAAGATTCAGGAGTTTGTTTTCTCTGCCGAGACGGTAGAGCAGGGGGTACACCGGCCAATCCCGGGTCCAGAATGCCCTGTCCATAAATATCATCGGACTGGCATATTCCAGTGTGAGATAATGGTTTTGGGTTACTTCCTGGAATACTTCCTGGGTCGTACCAGCCCGTCCCGGTGTAAAGATGATCCCACCTTTGGCCATGGCCAGTAATCCGTCTTCCCGGATACTGTTGGTGAAATACTTGGCGATATACGTTGCAAAAGGGGTGGGTGGCTCATGACCATATAGCCAGGTGGGGATGCCCAGGCTCGGCTTTTCCCCACCTTCGTAATTTTCCAGTACCTCAAAAGCGGCCGCCATCCAAAATTTATCGTGGTAGTATGGCGCTGCTGAAAGTATATCCAGAACCTGCAAAACGATTTTTTCTGATTTGCCGGCGAGCCAGGCACCGAGGTGGGTTGCTTCCATGGCTCCGGGTCCACCTCCGGAGATCATCAGTTTCCCCCTTTCAGTGAGCAGTTTGGACATCCAAACTATTTTCTTGTATTGATGACTCGTCCTCGCAAGCTGATGTCCCCCCATGATCGCAATGATAGATTTGGGATCAAAATGAATGATAAAATCCTCCATTGCATTGGTCATGGATTGATCATGGAGCGCTCTGGCCAATGATTCCTTGAGATCGGTGGTATATTTCCCTGTTTTGAGAAAATGGTGGTAAATCCTTCGATCCGTGGTTAATTCATATGAATCGGGATCCCTGGATGTGAACCCATCGTACAAATCTTCCGAGGTATACAGGTGATTGGGATATACCTCGTATGGCAGATTGAGCTTCGGGAAAATGTAGTTTTTATCCTGAAGCGAGCATACCGTTGAATCCCTCAGAATACAGCCCAGAAACAATGAATCTCTTACGCCTGATTTTAAAATCAAATCGGAAATTTCACTGAGATCCATATTGTGGAACGCCAGATTCTCCAGGGGCTCGTCCTGTTCCAGAAGAGCCAGAAACTCTTCTGTCGTTTTTATTTCGCGTGTTATCATTCAGATGAAAATGGTTTACCTATGATTCCAGAGATAGCAATACATCCATAAGAGCGTACATATCCTTTTTGGTATTGTACAGGTGGGGGGAAATCCTCACACAGTCCGATCTCAGAGATACGTGAATCTTCTTTTCACGAAAAGCGGTTTCGAGTCTGCTTCTCATTTCGGGCTGGAGTAAATGGATTCCTATTATGTGATTGCTCCTGAATGCCGGGTCCGGTTCGATCCAATACGTTTTACTTTGAGCCAGACTGTCAAAAAGCTCTGAAGACAGGTAATTGCAATACTCCTCAATATTTTTCACTCCCCAATTTAAAATCAGTTCCAGACTTTTTTTGATCATCGGAATATGGACAAAGGCGCTGTATTCACCGCTATTGTACCGATGCGCTTTGGGTCTGTATTCTTTTTGATAGGACGTGAGACTGGTAAAATCTTCACTGTGGGACCGGTTGATCCAATTGTTTTCTACAGGTTGACCGTCATCAAATGCCTCACCAAAATATCCAAGTGTCAACCCGTAGGGGCCCATAAGCCATTTGTAGGAGGCACAAATCAGGGCATCTGGCCGGATCTCTGCAAGATCAAAATTTAGCGCTCCGATGGCCTGTGTGCCGTCCAGAATCAAGAGGGTCCCGTGTTTTTTGCACTTTTCGGCGATTTGTTTCAAGTCATACCTGGTACCATCGGTCCAGAGCACCAGACCGATACATACCGCCGCGGTCCGGTCTTCAATGGCATCCACTATTGCCTGAGTGAGTCTTTCTCCACGGTTTTTATAGAGGTTTGGAAGAGAAATGGTGTTGATATTGAAGTGACTGGTTTCGGGATCCCATGGAAATACTGCAGACGGGAATTGATCTTCCACCAGAATGATTTCGTTGCCGTATCCCGGTTTGATATTTTGGGCGACGTTGGCCAAACCGTATGATACGGACGGAAAAATGGCTATTCTGTCCGGATCGTCTCCATTGATAAGTTGCGAAAATAACTTCCTGACTTCCTGGGGAGCCTGGAAAAACTCTTTCTCCCCGATCGAGGCCGGATTCAATTTGCGCTGGATGCCAATATGGCCGGCTTCTGCAACACTGAGAGGTGTAGGAGTCATATAGGCCGCATTCAGATAAATTTCATCTTCAGGTAAATCAAACAAGAGCCGTTGGGTACTAATCATATATTTTTGCCCTTTTATACTTTAGTTATTTTGTGCGTAATCTTCTACCGCGTTCCATACCCGCCACACATTTTTATAGCAGATCCTTTCGATGTCTTTTTTGGTATACCCCCGTCTAAGTAGTTCGGCTATCAGATTTGGAAATTGGGATACGTCTTTCAATCCGTCGGGTAAAGAATCCCCCACACCGTCAAAATCGGACCCCAAACCAACGTGTTCTATTCCCGCTATCCTTACCACCAGATCAATGTGGTCAGCTACTTTAGCCACGCTGGAATATATGGCGTCGGGGTACTGGAGCTTAAAATTTTGAAGAGCTGCCTCCAGTTCAGCTCCTTCCGGAGCAAGGTTGTTGTTTGTCTTGTATTCCTCCCATTTCGCTGCGTACACATCCCTGTTTTTGGAAACGTCCGAATCCAGAAAATCAGAACCAAAATTTATCTGTATGACGCCACCGTTTTCCTTCAGCTTTAAAATCATTTCCTCACTCATGTTCCTTTCAAAATCAGGAGTAAAGTGTCGGCATGATGAATGAGAAGCAATGACGGGCACTTTTGTAGTGCGGATGACCTGGTAAAAGGCACTATCAGAGATATGCGATACGTCTACCATAATCCCCACTTCGTTCATCCTTTCGATGACCTGGTACCCAAACGGACTGAGGCCGTTCCATTTCCTTTCGGGATCGTAGGACGAGTCGCAAATCAGATTCCATTTGCTGTGGGTAAGCGTAATATACCGTACCCCTCGATCGTGAAAATAGTCGATCAAATCCAGATCGTCCCCTATAGGTGCTCCATTTTCCATTCCGATAGGCAATGAAATGATGCCTTTTTTGAAATTTTGATTTATTTCTTCGGGCGATCTTCCCTGACCAAATTTTTCAGGGTAACGATCGCTCAGAAAATGAACGAAATCGATAAGTGAATCCGCCAGTTCTTTGGCACCTCCCTTTACCTGGTAACTGGCTGGTATGTACACGCTCATAAACGGAGCATCCAGGCCTCCCTTTTTGGCCCGGGTGTAATCAAATTCACCCAGGGGAGAAACGATGGCTATTTGACTGTTTGACGCATTGACGGTCCCATAGTAGGCCCGGAAGTGGTACGGGAAATCCACGTGTCCGTCTGTAATAATCACGTCTTTCGCAATTTTTTCAGCCTGCTTGAGGAGGGCCTGGTCGTGGGACGTTGCCTGGGTTCCGGACTTTGGGTTGCACGATGATAGCAAAAAACCTATACCGAAGAAAAGGTGTAGAATGAGTCGGAAGTGAATATGCATAGTAGTATTATTTTACAACAAAATTGATCATCCTGCCTGGCACCACTATGATTTTTATAATGGTTTTGCCCTCCAGCCATTTCTGAAATTCGGGTGTATTCAACGCAGCTTCTTCCAGTTCTTTCCCACTGAGTCCGGCATCAAACCAGGCTGTTGTGCGTTTCTTCCCGTTGATGCAAAGAGGATATTCGACCTGATCGTCTACCAGATATTGATCCTCTGCTACCGGCATCTGGCTGTGATGAACGCTGGGCTTTTCACCCAGTATTTCCCACAACTCTTCGGCGAGGAATGGAGCAAACGGGGCTATCAACCGAACCAGGGGGTTGAGAATTTCAGCTTTATGACATTCTTCTTTTTTGAGTTCGTTTACAGCTACCATAAAAGCACTGATGCAGGTATTGAACGAAAACCGGGCTGAATCCTCTTCTACCTTACGGATGGCAGTATGCAGGATTTTTAGCTCTTGTCTGGTAGGGGGTTGTGCGATGACCCGGGTCTCCCCCTGATCGTCTTTGAACAAACTGTAGAGCCTCCTGATAAATTTGAACACACCTTCTATGCCATTGATATCCCAGGGTTTGTCCTGCTCGATAGGCCCCAGAAACATCTCATACATTCTAAAGCAATCGGCTCCATATCGCGCCACAATATCATCGGGATTGATCACATTGAACTTGGATTTGGACATTTTTCCCTGCTCCGAAATCGTGCGAAAGACGAACTCATCATCGTTGCCATTCACCACTTTCCCCTGTTGGTAAATTCCGTCATTTCCGTGGAAAATGGCTTCGCGAAAATCCGGTGCCCAATCGATGTACTGGTCGAGGCCTTGTTTGTTGAGATAGCTGTGGTCGTGACCGTAATCTGATACAAAATCGACCAATACGGGGATTTTGGCGTATTCACTCAGACTGGCCTCATCGACAATATCAGCAGAGTAAAATTCCTGCTGTCCACCAGGATTCTTCCGGAGTAAAATGGATTCGATCGTACCCTGGATTTTTCCCTGATTGATCAGTTTATCGAAAGGCTCCCTGGTTGGCACATAGCCGAGATCGTGCAATATCATATGGGTAAACCGGGCGTACATCAAATGGGCCACCGCGTGCTCAGCGCCACCTACGTACAGATCCACGTTCTCCCAATAGCGAATCGCCTCGGGACCCGCCAGTTGCTCGTCGTTGTGCGGATCCATATATCGGAGGTAGTACCAACTCGATCCCGCCACCGCGGGCATGGTGTCGGATTCTCTTTTGTGGTCGTCATCGTATTGGATCCATTCTGTGAGTTTGGCGAGGGGTGAACGACCATCCCTGGCAGGCTTGAAATCTTCCGTGTCCGGAAGTTTTACAGGTAACTCCTCCAGCGGTACAGTAGTAGGGATCATATCGCGGTCATAGATGATCGGAATTGGCTCTCCCCAATATCTCTGCCGGCTGAAATTGGCATCCCGGAGTTTGTAATTTGTTTTTAGATTGCCGATACCCATTTCTTCCATTTTGTTGATAATGAATGGAATGGCATCTGTTACTTCAAGATCATCTATAATAGAGGAATTGATCATTTTGCCGACCTTGTCACCTCGTTTGGCGCCCGGGAAGCCGGTGCGATCGATAATTTCGATGATGGGGATATTGTATTTGGTGGCAAAGGCGTGGTCCCGTTCATCGTCTGCGGGCACGGCCATAATAGCCCCGGTTCCGTAGTCGATCAGCACGTATTCGCTGATGTATACGGGGATTTTATCTCCGGAGAATGGATGGCGTGCGTAAGCCCCCGTAAATACACCGCTCACCTTCTTTTCAGCCATCCGCTCGATTTCTGATCGACTATTGACATAATCCAGATAGTCATTGACTTCGGATCTTTGTTCGGGGGTGGTAATATCTTTTACAAATTCATGTTCGGGAGCCAATACCATGAAGGTGCATCCAAATATGGTATCTGGACGGGTAGTGTATATTTCAAGATCGTGATCAAAGTCGAATATTTCAAAAAAGACCGTTGCTCCAGTGGATTTCCCGATCCAGTTTTCCTGCATGGTTTTCAACGGCTGAGGCCAGTCTATATTTTTCAAACCCTCCACGAGCCTGTTGGCGTAGGCGGTGGTGCGAAGGTACCACTGGGTCATAGCTTTTCGGACTACCGGGTATCCTCCTCTTTCCGAAACCCCGTCTTTGATCTGGTCATTGGCCAGAACCGTACCCAATTCTTCACACCAATTTACAAAACCCGTTTTCAGATACGCCAGCCTGAAATTCATCAGAATATCGGATTTCATTTTGGCACTGAAGCTATTCCAATCGCTGGCAGAAAATGGATTGAGACCTTCCGAATCTGCCGGGCAGTTATCACTACCGAAATTTTCAAAATGATGAACGAGGTCTTCGATGGGACGGGCCTTATCCTGGTTGATGTCGTAATAATGTGAAAACTGCAGGATAAAAATCCATTGAGTCCACTTGTAATAATCGGGATCGCTGGTGGCTACCCGGCGGGACCAATCGAATGAAAAGCCCAGATTGGAGAGTTGCTCCCGATATCGTTCCATATTGTTTTTCGTGCTCAGAGCGGGATGAATACCGGTCTGGAGGGCGTACTGTTCTGCCGGCAATCCAAATGAATCAAAGCCGATCGGATGGAGTACGTTGTAACCAGACATTCGCTTCTGACGTGCAAAAATGTCAGAAGCAATATAGCCGAGCGGATGACCTACGTGGAGGCCGGCACCGGATGGATAGGGAAACATATCCAATACGTAATATTTGGGCAGGGGAGAGTCATTGGTCACAGTATATACCTGATTCTCCTCCCAGTATTTTTTCCATTTCGATTCTATCTCCTCAAAATCAAATTGTTTCATATGATATATTAGATTGTCATAACCAAATCATATAATTTGGTCGGGGTCAAAAATATGGGTATAAATCGATATGGACTCGGTAAAGAATGAATTTTTCCTCAAAATTTGCGTTTTTTGTATAAAATACTTCAAATGCGAACAATTATCAATATCGTTTTGATCGTAGTCATAGCCGTAGTAGGCTATAATTACTTCTTTGGAAACAAAAGTGAAAAATCAGATTCACAGGAAATCGTCAATCAGGTAAAGGATCTTGGGAGAAGCATCGGTGATCTGATGAAGAATGAGAAGGAAAAGATGGATGAAGGAAAGTACGATGGAATCCTGGATAAAGCCAGATCCATTTTTGATAAAATCGAATCCCAGCTCAATTCCAGAGATTCTGCTCAGAATCAGGAATTCCGGGAATTGGAGCATGATCTGAATGACATTCAAAACAAAGTGGAAGACACCGGGGATTCGACGTTGACTGATCAGGAAAAAGAAGAATTGAAAAGAGAGTTACAAATCTTGCTGGATAAGGCTGAAAAGTTGCTTAATTCTACCACCGGGAATCACGAGTAGAAAGTCTGTCGAAAGATACTATTTTCAAAACGTATGAGCCCTGTCGTTGCCGGTTCGGGTAAGCCCGGTTCCACCATTTTGTCTCCTCAGGGCAATTCCGAAACGTCAACAGTCGGGAATGTGACCACCGAATGAAAGTCGACACCCCGGGTAATCACCACGCGGTTATACCCCAAACGTTTGAATTTGACCGATTTCTGTGCCAAAAATTGACGAATCTTTCGTTGAAAATTCTCAACAGAACCCCGGCTATGCCTT
>CALEIL010000544.1 GCA_937876435.1 uncultured Bacteroidota bacterium | reverse complement strand
CCTTGGCAATGGGTCGTGACCCATTGGACGAGTAACCCCCATTTGCCTAAAACTGATCCAGGATGCTACCTCCCTGACCCCCTTTGTCTTGTTTGGCGAAAACTTTTCGCATCAGATCCGTCGTTCGCAGGGCTACGTTTTCACGGATCCCCTGTTCTTCCTGTTCGATTCGCTGGAAGATGGACCGGAGTGCAAGGTCGGAGATAAAGCCATTGAAGTCAGGATTGACTTTTTCTTTAAAGGGGAGCTTATTGTATATTTCGGCGATTTTTCCCCATTCTTCCAGGGCGCCTACTTTCTGAAGATTACTTTGGGTGATGGAGCTGAATTCCTGATGAAGAGGTTGATAGGTTTTGCCTTCCAGGTATCTCGTGGCGGCATCTTTTTCACCCCGCATCAGAATGTCGTATGCATCGGTAAAGGTCATGTCGGTGATCGCTTTACTGAATATAGGGAGGGAGGCCTCCACAGCGTCGGACGTAGCCTGAGTGACCTTGTCGGTGAACCGGCTGACGTATTCATTGACGATGGGTACGCTGCTCAGAGTCCGGATCACTTCCACTGCTTCCGGTGGTATCTTGACGTTGCTTCCTTCTGTGAGGAAAGAGGGATCCTGAGAAAATTCCCGGACTGCTTTTTCCGCCCCCTGATACAGGGCCTGTTTGAGAGCTTCACCGATCTGGGCGGTGGAAAGTCCTCCCTCACCCATCACTTCCTGCAATACATCACAGGACGACAACTGGAATACCAGCAAAAGCAACGCTATTTTTTTCATGATTTTGATTATTGTTATGATACATGATACGAATTTAACAGCAGGATTGTACTTAATATTCCATTAAATTTTTCAAATAAAGTCTTTCATAGCTCTGAAATGCCGTCGAACCTGTATTTTTGCGATCTGAAAAAAGCAATGGAATGCCGGGCAATGGTGCCCTGTCACCGCCAACCAAATCGATTATGGAAAAACGAACACGAATTGATCAGATTTTGAAATCCAAACCCATCGGTGAACGAGTCACCGTCAAGGGTTGGGTGCGTTCATTTCGCAACAATCAATTTATAGCCCTCAATGATGGGAGTGATTTTGATAATTTACAAATCGTGATAGACCGGGAGAAAAGTGATGAAAAATTACTTCGGAAGATCCACCCGGGAGCAGCGGTTGGGGCCACGGGTGTGCTGACCGAATCACAGGGACAGGGTCAGGCGGTGGAAATCCACGCGGATGAATTGGTGATATACGGTGAATCCGATCCCGAAACCTATCCCATCCAGCCCAAAAAACACAGCAAGGAATTCCTGCGGGAGAATGCCCACCTGCGATTCCGGACCAATACTTTCGGAGCGGTTTTCCGAATCCGCCACGAACTGGCTTACGCGATTCATACCTTTTTTCACGAACGCAAATTTTATTACCTCCATTCCCCTATCATCACCGCCTCCGATGCGGAAGGTGCTGGTGAAATGTTCCGCGTGACTACCCTGGATCCGGCAGATCCACCCAAAACGGATGAGGGACAGGTCGATTATAAAAAAGATTTTTTTGGTAGGGAAACCAATCTGACCGTTTCGGGCCAGCTCGAAGCGGAATTGGGCGCACTGGCTTTGGGGCAGGTTTATACTTTCGGCCCTACCTTCCGGGCTGAAAATAGCAACACAAGCCGCCACCTGGCCGAGTTCTGGATGGTCGAACCAGAAGTGGCTTTCAACGACCTCTATGATAATATGGATCTGGCGGAGGAGATGTTGAAATACCTGATCGGTCATGCCCTGGAACATTGCCGCAAGGACCTGGAATTTCTGCACGAGCAAGCTGAAAAGGAGGATAGCCAAAAACCTGCGAACGAACGGGCTGCCATGAGTCTTATCGATCGGTTGCAGTTTTGCCTGGACCACGACTTCGCACGGATCTCGTATACCGAGGCGATCGATATTTTGATGAATTCAAAACCCAATAAGAAGAAAAAATTTAAATTCCTGATCGAAGGCTGGGGCGCCGACCTCCAATCCGAACACGAACGCTTTCTGGTGGAAAAACACTTCAAGAAGCCGGTGATTCTCTATGACTACCCCCGCGAAATCAAATCGTTCTATATGAAAGTGAACGAAGACGGGAAAACGGTGCGGGCAATGGATATTCTTTTCCCCGGTATTGGTGAAATTATCGGAGGATCAGAACGGGAAGCTGATTTTGATACGCTGGTGGAAAGAATGGAAGAGCTCCACATTCCTCAGGAAGAATTGTACTGGTACCTGGATATCCGGAAATTTGGGTCATGTCCCCACAGCGGTTATGGTCTTGGTTTTGAACGGATGGTCCAGTTCGTCACCGGTATGTCCAATATCAGGGATGTGATCCCTTTCCCCCGAACACCGGGGAATGCATCGTTTTAGTTCAAGGGCTCTCTCTCATCCAAGGGGTCCTCTCTCGTCCAAGGGGTCACGACCTCTTGGCAATGGGTCTTGACCCATTGCCATCAAGTTAAGGTATTGTATTATTTGTAAATAATTGTTGATCAACGTGTTGTAAAAAAGAATCCCATCGTTGTATGTATTTATTGTGAATATAATATGCTACAGACGATGAGATTCCAAATCAAAGATAATGAAATTGAGAAGCTCAGTAAGGTGCTTTTAGAGTTTTTTGATGAAGATCAGATAGAGCAACTTGGAAGACAGACGAAGTTTATACAACGCTCTAGAGAATTGACAGCCATGCCATTTGCCAAATTATGCATCATAGGTGTATTTCAAGAAGGATTGAGTGCCAGCTTAGGCCAGCTGTGCTCTAAGTTACATGATATGGATGTAGATATCACTCCGCAGGCTTTGGATCTTAGGTTTTCTGAAAGTGCGGTTGAGTTCATGCAAAGTCTATTAGACCAGTCTGTATCAAAGTTAATTTATCAGCAGTTGGATCCATACCTGTTAACCGGTTTCAACGGTGTATACCTCCAGGATTCCACCTCCTTTATGCTTCCTCCGAGTTTCAAGGAACTTTATGCAGGGAGCGGGGGCGTAGCTAATGAGGCAGGAATGAAAATCGACCTAACCCATGAATTACAAAAAGGAAGTAGCCAAATAATTATAAAGAGTGCCGATACAAATGATCACGGTGAAACCCCGAAAGAAATTATTGCAGGTTCTTTATCCCTGAGAGATTTGGGCTATTTCAAACTTGATGATATTGAAGCGATCGAAAATGCTGGAGGTTACTATGTGTCAAGGCTAAAAAGCAGTGTGAGTATCTATAAGGGTCCGGAAAAAGATGCTGATAGGATTTATTTAGAAGAGTATCTAAATAAATTAGAGGAGAATGAAACTATGGATTTAGAAGTATATCTGGGCGCAACTAAACGGTTAAAAACCAGGTTGATCATTCAAAAAATTCCTGAAGATGTGGCAAATGAAAAGCGGAAGAACCTCAAAGCCCAGAGGAATAAAAAAGCAAAAAATATCAGTGAAAAACGACTCAAACTATGCGGACTTAATATATATATCACTGACGTAAATGAGGATCTACTTAACGCTTTGGAGGTAATCAAAGTTTACAGAATCCGATGGCAAATAGAAATCGTGTTCAAAGTATGGAAATCTATCTACAAGATAGATACAGTAAAGGAAATGAAGCCGGAAAGAATGCTATGTCAACTGTATGGAAGACTTATACTTATACTAATAAATACTATGATCAACATGGCGGCGAAAACTATGTATTGGCGTGATTACGGTGTTGATATAAGTGATTTCAAAGCCCACAAAATATTAAGAGATGTAGACCATCTGCAATGGATGAAAGAGTTAAAAAAAACAGCAGCACGACTGTATTATGTACTGAAAAAGTGTTTTAAAAAAATATGGAGGTTTGGCAAAAAATCAAAACGCAAAGGCAGGGTAAATTATGGAATGGGAGTCTTAACTTGATGGCTATGGGTCATGCCCCCTTGGACTAGTGCACGAAAATCTAAATACATATCATGTTTTTCTTCATCTTTTTTGAC
>CALEIL010000543.1 GCA_937876435.1 uncultured Bacteroidota bacterium | reverse complement strand
CTGTAATCACCAATGAACATCATTTATGTGCTACTAGCCTATCCTCTTTGCCCGAATAAGCCCGGATGAAAAGGAGGTGATACTTCGTGATAACTTAAAGCGGATACTGACAAAATATAGCCTAAAATAACCGATTTTTATGACCCTTAAGAATTTTGATACTGGAACTGTTTATTTCCTGACCATCTATTGGCTTTTGGCATTTATATCGTGCAAGAATGAACGCACCACCCAGCCAAACACAGAGGAGGTCTTATCCACCTTCCAGCTCGCCGATGGCTTCCAGATCGAATTGATCGCTGCCGAACCCCTGATCTCAGATCCGGTGGATATGGAAATCGACGAAAATGGAAGAATGTACGTCGTCGAAATGCACGGCTATCCATTGGATAAAAGCGGCTCGGGGAATGTGAAGCTACTCGTGGATGATGACGGGGATGGCACCATGGACCGATCAGTATTGTTTGCAGATGATCTGAAATTCCCCACCGGAGTGATGCGATGGAAGCAGGGGATTCTGGTGTCGGATCCGCCCAACGTGCTTTATTTTGAGGATACCGACGGAGATGGCCAGGCAGACATTCGCGATACCATGTTGACCGGGTTTGCGGTCTCCAATCCCCAGCATAATGTCAATAATCCTATGTATGCCATCGACAACTGGATCTATATATCCAACGAACCAGCCGTAGTGGCTAAAGTATACACGGAAGAATTTAATGATCTGGGCTCCGAAGTCCATTTTTACAACTCGCCTAACAGTCAGAAACTGCCCACCAATTCAGGTGGCAGACGGATGCGGATGCGTCCGGATATGGAAAAACTGGAATTGACCTCAAGCCGGAGCCAGTTTGGCCACACTACAGACCGCTGGGGACACCATTTCCTGACCAGCAACGCCAACCACATATTCCAGGAAGTGATCCAGGAAACTTATCTCGAGCGAAACCCTCAGCTTTTACTGTCCAATTCGACCGAGGTCATCTCAGATCACGGGGCTGCCGCTGAGGTATACCCCATTACCGTTAATCCGGAGCATCAATTACTGACCGACCTCGGAGTCTTTACCTCCGCTTGTGGAATTACGGCCTATTCCGGAGGGCTATTCCCGGACGAATATCAGGACGCTGTATTTACGGCGGAGCCCGTCGGGAACCTGGTCCATGTGGATGTCGTGGACAACAACGGAATTGCCTTCACCGCCTCCCGGAAATTTGAACAGAAAGAGTTTCTGGCTTCGAAAGATCCGTGGTTTCGACCGGTCAACCATTACGTCGGACCCGATGGCGCGTTGTACGTCGTAGATTATTACCGAAGAATTATCGAGCATCCCGAATGGATGGGAGAAGAAACCATCAATTCCGGCCATCTCTACGATGGCGTGGACCAGGGCAGGATTTACCGGATTACACCCAGGGGAACAGCACCGGCCAATTGGACCCAAAACCTGGATTTCGGAAAATTGAGCGACCAGGAATTAATTCCCTTTTTGGAAGACGATAATACGTGGTATAGATTAAATGCTCAAAGATTGCTGATCGACCGTGCCAATGCGGCTCTCGTAGGAGATCTGGTCCGGTTTATCCAAACCAGTAAATCCTCCACTGGACGACTCCACGCCGCCTGGACACTGGAGGGCCTGGGACAATTGAAACCGGAGATAGTGATTGAATTGATGAAGGATCCCGAAGCTGGATTGCGGGAGAATGCGATTGTTTTATCCGAACCTTTTTTGGACGAAGACCAGGTTCTTCAAGCCCTTATGACGCTCGAAAATGATCCGGATATCCGCGTTCGGTTCCAATTACTATGCACGCTTGGAGCAGTAGATAACCCCGCAGTGGTCACCGTCCGGAACCGGATGGTCATGAAGGATATCGGGGAGAGATGGATGCAGGTGGCGGCT
Source organism: uncultured Bacteroidota bacterium (assembly GCA_937876435.1). Taxonomy (GTDB): domain Bacteria; phylum Bacteroidota; class Bacteroidia; order Chitinophagales; family Saprospiraceae; genus Membranihabitans. The sequence continues at coordinate 3,168 of CALEIL010000543.1, read as the reverse complement.
TTGAGTTCCTCGGCACCCAAAACGGATCAATTGTTGAATCTTTCAATCACCCATTACCAAAAAAATGAAGAAGCCTACCAGCAATTTATCCGCAGTATAGTCTCGGTGATCACCGCCAGTCACGACATCGATGAGATCCAAAAACTGATCAGACAGGCGCTGAAACCTACCGGTACCCGGGGAGACGAATGGAGAGCATCTATCATCCAGGGGATGGTGACTGGTACCCGAAACATGAATCTGGAATCTACTGCCTTTAATCCGGAAAGAAACCTTCTGGTCAATAGCATATTCTCCGATCCATCGGATCAGGTCCGAAGCGCGAGTTTGGATTTACTCCGCCACCTCGGACTGCCCCAAAATTCAGTAATGGAACAAGCGAATGGAAAAGCACTGGCATCGATCCGGGATAAAAATCAATCCGAAGCTAATCGAGCCAGAGCCATTGGTTTTATTGCCTTTTCCAACCTCGACGGTGCATACGGGCTACTGGAAGACCTTTTGGTGCCCTCGGAGAGCAACCGGATTCAAAGAGCTGCCCTGAATTCGATGTACGCTATCAAGGGGAATGATTTTATACAGGTCCTGATTGATAAATGGACCTCTATGACCCCGGAACTCAGAGATGAAGCCGTCCGCATTCTACTGTCAGTCGAAGAAGGACGACGAAAATTGATAGAAGCTTTGGAATCCAAAATTATTGATCCTTCTGCGATCAAATGGCCCCAACGGGTAGGGATGATGGCGCAGGCGGACGATGAACTGCGTAAAAGATCCCGAATCATTTTTACAGCCGAGACGACCGACGAGGAAAAACAAGCTCTCCTGGACAATTACAAAAAGGCTGCCGGGCTGGAAAGCGATGTGAATAACGGACTGAAGGTATTTGAGACCAATTGTGCAATTTGCCATCAAATAGGAGGGGAATTTGGTACGGCCTACGGCCCCGATCTGGCCAGTATTCGCAATCGAAAACCTGAATCGATTATTCAGGATATACTGGACCCGGGGCTTTCGATCGCCGATGGGTACGAATTGTGGGAAGTGACCATGAAAAACGGAGACATCAAACAAGGTATTATCGGATCTGAAACCGGAAACTCGATTACCTTGCGAGTGCTCGGAATCGAAGATGAAATTATTAGCCGGGAAACCATAGAACGACTCGAGTCTAAAACCATTTCTGTGATGCCAGCCGGATTGGAAAATCAAATCGATGTTCAATCGATGGCAGACCTATTGACTTTTATAAAACAACTTAAATGACCAACGCATGAAACCGGAAATTCTAATACTCAAATTTATCCTGATCCTTGGCCTGAGTATGGGCCAGTTCACCGCACAGGGCCAATCTTTTCGATCGGCTGTGGTAAAGAAAAATATTACACCAGAGGACTCTCAACATCTACTGGGCTACGGTAGTCGCAAATCGACCGGAGTGTACGATTCCATCTATCACAGGATTGTGGTGATGGATGATGGAACCAATGAATTCTTTTTGGTGTCCAGCGATATATGCCTGGTATCGCCATCCGAATACGACCGCGTTCAGGCTATGGTCGTGAAGGAGTTTGGTATAGAGGGTAAACAATTTTGGTGGAGCGTGACACACACACATTCTGCCCCGGAGGTCGGCCCTCCTGGTCTGCCCGAAGTATTTCTGGGAAATCGCTATGAGCATCAATTTGACACCGCGTATACCAACTTTGCGGTTAACCAGCTTTTAGCAGGAATCCGGGAAGCCAAATCGAAAATGAAACCATCCAGACTTGGTGTGGGATGGGGCTACTCCCAGGCCAATATCAACCGAAGAGCCAGGGATATCGAAGGGAATACCAGACTGGGGATGAACCCGGACGGACCCGTCGATCGTCGGATCGGCATTCTGAAGATCGTGGAGCAGGATACGGACAAACCCATCGCCCTGATTTCCAATTACGCCGTCCATGGAACGGTAATGAGCGGAGCCAATTTGCTCATAAGCGGTGACGTCCAGGGCGTCGTTTCAGAATACGTAGAAGAACAAACGGGTGCTCCGATGCTGTTTATCAACGGGGCGGCCGGAAATATTGCGCCGATTTACAGCGTCTACCCCAGCCCGGGGGCTGGTCATTTATTTGAGTTTAAGCAACTGCTGGGCAAAAAGATTATCGACGCACAAGAGAAAATTGTTCCGGATCGAAGCGAGATCCAATTGGAGTTTGGGGAACTGATTATGAGGACACCCAGGAAAGAGGGACTGACCTGGACGCAGGATTTGGAGAAATACAATGAGAAAACGGGGGATGGAACAAATATGGTCCTGCTTCCCGTTAAATTTTTAAAAATAGATAGCGATATTGGGATCTGGGCGGCTCCGTTGGAATTGTTTTGTGAAATTTCCAATGAAATCCGGGACCGTTCTCCGTTTGCGTACACCTTCTACTATGGGTATACCAATGGATGGCTGGGGTATATGCTGACCGAAGAAGAACTGGGATATGGCGGGTATGAACCTATGGTGTCTCCCTATTCACCTGAAGCAGGCCGGCAATTGATCGAAACCGTATCTTCCTATTTGGAAGGTGAATTAATGAGTAAATAAAATTTTAAATTTTCCAGGAATGAAAATATTGAATCTGAACCCAATTAAAATAGCCGGACTTTTTGTGATCGGCAGTCTATTCCCTGCTTTAGGATTTTCTCAGACACCTGAGTTTCCCTGGCCGGAAGGAAAACGTATGGCTTTGAGCCTGAGTTTTGATGACGCCCGGACGACCAATCCCACCGGAGCTGCCATGTTAAATGAATACGATGTTCAGGCTACGTTTTATGTGTTGCCAAGCCGCGTCCGGGACAATCTACCGGGGTGGGAGGCTACAGCAAAATGGGGTCATGAAATCGCCAACCATTCTGTGCATCATTCTTGCAGCGGTAATTTTGGCTGGCCCCGATTTGCCCTGGAAGACTATACCCTGGAACGGATGCGGGACGAACTGGAGACGGCTAATGCAGAAATCGAAGAATTATTGGGCGTGAAGATGGTTTCTTACGCTTATCCATGCGGTCAGACCACGATCGGGAAAGGTTCGAACGCGCAAAGCTTCGTGCCCTTGATATCGGATATGTTCCTCACCGGGCGACTTTGGTTGAGTGAGGCTCCGGTCGATCCGTGGTACTGCGATATGG